>JBGSVS010000494.1:0-15170 GCA_041752895.1 Tabrizicola sp. | reverse complement strand
CGGCCGCCCTATGTGCCGGTGTCGATCGCGGCGATGGGGGCCGGGGGCCGGGCCGAGGGGTTTGCGCCGCAGCGGTTTCTGACCAGCGATCAGGCCAGCCGCGACCGGGGCGCGCCGATGATCGAGGCGGGGCTGTGGTATCGGCCATCGTATTTCCCGAAGCCGGGCGAGACAACCTGGCGCGAGGCGTGTGACCGTGAAGTCGGCATGGTCAGGGCCGCGGTGGGCGTCGCCGATGTGTCGACGCTGGGGAAGATCGACATTCAGGGGCGGGATGCAGGGCGGTTCCTGGACTTCGTTTATACCAACACGTTCTCGACCTTGCCGGTCGGCCGGGTGCGCTATGGCTTGATGCTGCGCGAGGATGGGCTGGTCTTGGATGACGGCACCTCGGCCCGGCTGGGTGAGGGGCATTACCTGATGACCACCACGACCGCCGCTGCGGGGCTGGTGATGCGGCATCTGGATTTCGTGCATCAGGCGTTTTGTGCGGACTGGCAGGTGCGGTTCATCAGCGTGACCGAGTCCTGGGCGCAGTTTGCAGTCGCTGGCCCGAAGGCGCGGGCGCTGTTGAATTCGTTCCTGGAAGGGCCGGTGGAGCTGCCCTTCATGGGCGTCGCCCCGGTGCGGATCGGGGGCGTCGACGGGCGGCTGTTCCGGATCTCGTTCAGCGGCGAGGAAGGCTATGAGCTGGCCGTCCCGACGCGCTATGGCGAGGCGCTGTTCCGCGATCTGGTCGCAAGGGCCGAGACGATGGGCGGCGGGCCTTACGGGATGGAGGCGCTGAACGTGCTTCGGATCGAGAAGGGCTTCATCACCCATGCCGAAATTCATGGCCGCGTGACGGCGCATGACATCGGGATGGAGAAGATGGTCAGCGCGAAGAAGGATTGCATTGGCAAAGCGGCGGCGACGCGGCCGGGGATGTGGGGACCGGAACGCGAGCAGCTTGTGGGGCTTAAGGCCAGCGCGCCGATCAGTGCCGGCGCGCATCTTTTCGTGCCGGGAACCGAGGTCCACCGCGAGACGGATCAGGGCTATGTGACGTCGATCTGCTGGTCGCCAACCGTGGGGGCCTGGCTTGGGCTGGGGTTCCTGAAGGACGGGCGGGCGCGTGTGGGCGAAAAGGTCCGGCTGGTCGACCATCTGCGCGGGCTGGACGTGATCTGCGAGGTCACGGGCCCGGTGTTTCACGACCCTGAAGGGGAGAAGCTGCGTGCCTGAACTCATCGCAAAATCCGCCCTTGAGGGGCAAAGCCTGACGCTGGGTTCGGTGACTTTGGCCGAGCTTGACGTGGGCCGGGTCACCTCGGTCGCTGTCTTTCCCGGTGGGGCGAAGACGGTGGCAAAGGGGCTGAAGGTGCTGGGCCTGGCGATGCCCGGGCCGAACGCGTTCGTCGAGAAGAAGGAGGCGCGGATCGTCTGGACCGGGCGCGATCAGGCGTTTCTGATCGGTGTGGAGGCCCCGCCGCTGGAGGGTGCCGCAGTCACCGACCAGTCGGACGGCTGGGTGGTGCTGGGGCTAAGCGGTCCGGCGGCGGCGGATGTCCTGGCCCGGCTGGTCCCGGTTGACCTGAGGCTTCAGGCCTGCCCGGTCGGAACAGCGTTGCGGACCCAGGTCAACCACATGAACGCGGTGCTGATGCGGTCGGGCGATTATGCCTTCGAGATCATGCTGTTCCGGTCGATGGCGCGCACAGCCTGGCACGAGCTTGAGAGCACATTGCATATGGTCGCGGCCCGTGCGGGGACAAAAATCTAGGCGGAAAGCTGCGGACGGAAGTTTTTGTCACTGGTGTGTGATCTAGTGGGAGTTTAAACCTTTTCTTAACGCGAGATTAAGAAAAGGTGCATGATGGCTCCCGACGGTCAGGTCCTGGCTCCGAACGTTTACGACGCCGAACCGATCCCTGCAGCGGCGCGGGACGAGATCGAGCGGCTTTTGTCATCGGGCGATCTGTTCCGCTACACGGCCCCGTCGGATGCGCCGGTGGCGCTGCTGGAGACCGAGTTCGCCGAGCTTTTGGGCGCGCGCTACGCGCTGGCGGTGTCGTCCTGTTCGGCGGCCTTGTTCCTGTCGCTGAAGGCGCTGGACCTGCCGCAGGGGGCCAAGGTGCTGATCCCGGCGTTCACATTCGCGGCCGTGCCGTCCTCGGTCGTGCATGCCGACTGCGTGCCGGTGCTGGTCGAAGTGGGCGCGAACTACCGGGTCGACATGGCTGACTTCGCGAAGAAGCTGCCCGAGGCGCAGGCGGTGATGATCAGCCACATGCGGGGGCATACCTCCGACATGGATGCGATCATGCGGCTCTGCGATGCGGCGGGGGTGCCGGTGATCGAGGATGCGGCGCATTCGCTGGGGACCGTGTGGGCTGGGCGGAATATCGGGACGATCGGGAAAGTCGGCTGCTTCAGCTTTCAGTCCTACAAACTGGTGAACGCGGGCGAGGGCGGGATCATGGTCACCGACGACCCGGAAATCGCGGCGCGGGCGATCATCATGTCAGGCGCTTATGAGGCCAATTGGAAGAAGCATCCGGGTCTGACGAACTCCTGCGCCCACTGGCAGAACAAGCTGCCGCTGTATAATTTGCGGATGCAGAACCTGTCGGCGGCGGTGATCCGGCCGCAGCTGCCCTTGGTGGCCGAGCGGGTCGCGAAGGGGCGAGCGGGGCATGATCGGGTGGCGGATCAGCTGAACCTGTCGGCGCATCTGGCGGTGCCGGAGGCGTTGGGGCCGGAAGAACGCGCGCCGGATTCGATCCAGTTCAACCTGACGGACGGCTGGTCGGACGCGGAGGCGCGGGATTTCCAGACGGCGGCGAAGGCGCGCGGCGTGTCGGTCCAGGTCTTCGGCTTGAGCGAGGGCAATGCGCGGGCGTTCTGGAACTGGCAGTTCCTGGGCGAGGTGCCGGAGCTGCCGCAGACCCGGTCGATGTTGATGCGGGCCTGCGATGTGCGGCTGCCGGTGCGGCTGACGGAAGCGGAACTGGACTTCATCGCGCGGGCGATTGTCGAGGCCGCGGCAGAGGTTCGGGGCTGATCTGTCCACGGTGGACAAAAGCCGAGAGTTCAACCCGATCAAGGACTTGGCGATTTCCGTTAGGGAATTGGAAAGGTTTGGCGGGAGGCCCCCCCACCCCCATCCCCTCCCCACGGAGGAGGAGGGGAGGTGCTTGGGGCTGTTGGTCGTCTGCGAGGCCCGAAGCTGCGCCTGGTGGGACGGTCGGAGCCTCCGGCGGGGATATTTGCGCCAGAATGAAAACGCTGGAGGACCGGGGTGCGGGGCGCGCGGGCGGGATGCGGCGCGTGACTCCGGCGGGGATATCTCCGGCAAAGATGAAAGGGCTTGGGCTTCGGGTCAGAGGATGCGGAGCGCCGGGACCAGCCAGGGGGCCGCGGCGACAGCGGGGGTGATCACCACCTCGGCGATGAGAGGCTTCAGGCGCTGAGCGATCTGGGCCGGGACATCCTGGAGAATGCCGGCGCGGGCCGAAAGCGACAGGGTGCGGGCAAGTGCTGCGAAGGGGAGGGGGCGAACCTCGACCTTTTCGCGGAAGGCGCGGGCTTGGTGGAGGGCGAGGGGGGTGAGAATGGTCCAGCCTTCGCCGCCTGCGACCATGGCGAGGATCGCGGCGTAGCTGTCCAGCTCGAACCGATGAGCCGGCTTGAGGCTATGGCGGGCGAGGTGGGCGGCGATCTGGCGGCCCATCAGGTGCCGCGCGGTGTAGAGGATCAGGGGCAGGTCGTCGATGCTTGCCCCGGGGGGTGCCACGGCCACGAAGGGTTCGGCGAGGATGGGATGCACCTCGCGCCAGTCCTCGGGGGTCTGGTCCGCGTCGGCGGCGATGACAATATCAAGCGCGCGGGCTTCAAGCTGGTCCATCAGCCGGTGGCTGGCACCGGTTTCGAGGAGGAAGCGGCAGCCCTTCAGGTCTTGCGCGAGGGCCGTGAGGAGGCGGGGTGTGACGTCGCTGTCGAAATCCTCGATCACGCCAAGCCGGAGCGTGGTGAGGCCGGAAAGATCCGCCATGGCAAGCTCGGCCCGGGCCTCGGAAGCGGCGTTCAGGATGGTTTGGGCGTGACGGCGGAACATCGCGCCCGCGGGCGTGACCTGGACCGGACGGCCTGAGCGGTCGAGAAGGGTGGCGCCAAGGGCGGTTTCAAGGGCCGCAAGCTGCTGGCTGACCGCAGAGGGGCTGACGCCCAGACGGCGCGCGGCGGCCGAGATCGAGCCTTCCTCGGCTGAGGCGACGAAGACCTCGATCCCCCAGAGCGTGATGCGGCCTTCGGGGTCAGCCATGGGTCAGAGCTTGGAGAGCTTCTTCTGCAACTCGGCCAGCTGCCTCTTGATCTCGGCGATGTCGTCGGAGGAGGCCGGTGCGTCGTCCTCCTTCGCGGGACCGGAGCCTGCCCAACCGGGCATACCGACCATCATCGTCTTCAGGAAGGCTTCCTGCTGCTTGCGCAGCGCCTCGAAGCCGGGGACGGCGGCCAGCGGGTTCGGAATCGCGGCGAGGTTTTCCACCATCTTGGCCTGGTTGTTGCGCAGCATCTCGAAGCTGGAGGCGAGGAACTGCGGCATCACCGCCTGCATGCCGGTCGCATAGCTGCGCACGAGGTCGGTCAGCACGCCGACGGGCAGCACGCTTTCGCCCTTGGATTCATGTTCGGCGACGATCTGGAGGAGGTACTGGCGCGTCAGGTCGTCGCCGGACTTGAGGTCGACGATCTGCACTTCGCGGCCCTGGCGGATGAAACCGGCGATGTCCTCCAGCGTGACGTAATCCGAGGTCTCGGTGTTGTAGAGACGACGGCTGGCGTAGCGCTTGATCAAGAGCGGCTTGTCGGTGTCGGCCATGGTTCCCCCCCCGGGAATGTGCGCTTGCAGAGAAGCTTAAGGTGGGGCGCAGCAAAAAGAAAGCACTCGCTATCCGGTCACTTTGCCCGTGCAGCATCGGCCGCAGCAAAATGGTCCATCTGGTCCTGATAGGCCTTCTGAAACGCGGGGCGGCTGGCAATGCGGTCGGCATAGGACTGAAGGGAAGGATAGGGGCCGAGAGCGGCGTGGAGTGTCTTCACGCGCAGGATGTCGGCCATCAGAAGATCAGCCACGGTAAAGCGGTCGGCGGCCAGGTAGTCGTGCTGCGTCAGCACGGCGTCGAGACGAGACAGCCGCGTGGCGAGCCAGCCTTCCAGCGGGTTCTCGGCGGGTTTGGACAGGCCGATGAACCACCAGGGGACGGAGACCATCTCGACCGAGTTGAGGCCCGCGATCACCCATTGCAGGGTTTCGGCGCGGCCGTGAGGGTCGCGGGGCATCAGGGTTTCGGACTTGTCGGCCAGGTGCAGCAGGCAGGCACCGCTTTCGAAAAGGGTGATGTCGCCATCCTGCAGCGCGGGGACCTGGGCGAAGGGCTGGCGGCCGAGGTGGTCGGGGCCGGTTCGGTCCTGAAACCGGACGGTGGCGATCTGGTAGGGCAGGCCCGCCTCTTCGCAGGCCCAACGCAGGCGGATGTCGCGGACATGACCGCGCGGGGGTGGAGGAACCCAGTCGTAGGTCCAGATTGTCAGGGTCATCGCGGTCTCCTTCCGGGGAAGGATAGGGAGAGGTCGCGGAAAAGCACAAGGCCCGGAGCGAACTCCGGGCCTTGGCTGCGCCCGACGGGGGCGCGGAACTCGTTACGAATTACTTCGCAGCCGCAGCGGCTTTCTTGGCGACCGAGGTCACGTCCGCGGTGGCTTTCTTGACGGCGGCGGTCGCGTCTTCCGACATGTCCTTGCCAGCAGCGAGCATCAGCTCGACGGTTTCCATCTGCACTTTTTTCGCGACTTCAGCGAAGGCGGCCAGGTTTTCAGCAGCCATTTCAGCAGCGGCCGAAGCGAAGTCGGTCACCGACTTGGTGTAGTCAGCCGGCTCGGCCTTGGCTTTGGCGATGTCGCCAACCTTGGCCAGCGCGTCCTTGGTCCACTTGGCCGAGATCTCGGTCGACTTTTCAGCCGCTTCGATTGCAACTTTCGAGAACTTCTCGGCGAAAGCAGCCTGGGTCTTGAACGCGTTCTGGAACGCCGAAGCGTCAACCGGGAACGAAGCCATCATGTCCTGCATGGTCTTGGCGAAATCCGGGGTCTTGGTCATGTCATTCTCCATGGGGCCTTGCGAGGGGGGAGGGTAGGATCGGCCCGTTTCCTGATGACAGACATATACGTGCTGCAGCGCAGCATTTCAAGGGTCTTTCTGCAGTGCAGCAAAACCGGAAGGCGAGCGGGGTAACCCTGCGGAAAGCGGGTGAAATGTCAGAGCTGCGGTTCGGCCACGACGTAGGTGCCGGGGGCGGGGGCCAGCGAATCAGCGGGTTTCCGCGCAGGGATCATCGGACCGGAGTTGCCCGCAAGCCATGCGCCCCAGCGCGGCCACCAGCTGCCCTTGTGGAAGGTCGCGGACGTGAGCCAGGCCTCGGGGTCACCGGCGACGGGGGCGTCGCTGGCGTAGTGGCCGTACTTGTCTTTCGACGGCGGGTTGATGATCCCGGCGATGTGGCCGCTTTGCGACAGGACGAACGTCTTGTCCCTGGACCCCATCTGCTTGACGCCGTTGAACGACCCGCGCCAGTGGGCGATGTGGTCGGTTTCACAGGCGATGGCGCAGACCGGGAGTTTCACGTCGGCAAGGCTGACGGGGCGGCCGAAGACCCTGAACTCGCCCCTGGCAAAGCCGTCGTTCTGGCAAAGACCGCGCAGGTATTCGACGGCCATGGTGGCGGGCAGGTTGGTGCCGTCGCCGTTCCAGTAGAGCAGGTCGAAGGCGGGCGGTGCCTCGCCCAGCATGTAGGATTTGATGGCGGGGGTGTAGATCAGGTCGTTCGAGCGCAGGAACGAGAAAGTCTTCGACATGAACTTGCGCGACAGGATGCCGTCCTGAGTGGTCTGGCGTTCGATGCCGTCGACGAAATCATCGTTGAGAAAGACGCCGACCTCACCGGGGTCGGAGAAATCGGTGAGGGTGGTGAAGAAGGTGGCGGTCTTCACCGTTTCGTCGCCCGCTTTCTGCAGATGCGCAAGGGTCAGGCCCAGGGTTGTCCCGGCGATGCAGTAGCCGACGGCGTTTATCTGCGGCTCGCCGGTGATGCGGCGGACCTCGGCCATAGCCCTCAGGTAGCCGTCGCGGATGTAGTCATCCAGACCGGTGCCCGCATAGGAGGCGTCGGGGTTGACCCAGGAGACGACAAACAGGGTGAAGCCCTGGTCGACGATCCACTTGATCAGCGAGTTCTGGGCCTTGAGGTCCATGATGTAGAACTTGTTGATCCAGGGCGGGAAGATCAGGAGCGGGGTCTGGTGGACCTTCTCGGTCGTGGGTGTGTACTGGATGAGTTCAAGCATCCGGTTGCGGTAGACTACCTCTCCCGGGGTGGTGGCGATGTTCTGGCCGACGTGGAAGGCTTCCTTGTCGGCGAGGGTCACCAGAAGATCGCCGCTGTTCGATTCAATGTCGCGGACGAGGTTTTCAAGCCCGTGGACGAGGCTTGCGCCATCGGTTTCAACCGCCTTTTCCAGCGCCTCGGGGTTGGTGCCAAGGAAATTGGTCGGGCTGAACATGTCGACAATCTGTTTCGTGAAATACTCCACCCGGCGGCGATCTTCGGGCTGCAGCGTCTCCATGTCGCCCACGGCGGTCGAGATCGCGTCAGCGTTCAGCTGATACTGCTGCTTGAGGTAGTTGAAGAAGGGATGCGTCTCCCACAAGGGATTGCTGAACCGCCGGTCCTTCGGGTTCGGGTCGGGCGGGGCCTTGAACTCGCCCTTGGCAAGCGTCTGTTGCGCCTCGACATAATGCTTCAGCGCCTTGCCCCAGTAGCTGACCTGATGTTCCACCACGCGGGCGGGGTTGGCCATCATCTCGGCGAAATAGGCGGCGGCGGCCTTCATGTAGACATCGGGCGCAGGGCCGTGCAGGGCCGGGTCGATATGCCGACGGGTCGCCAGCGCAGCGGTCAGGCGCTTTGACAACTCGTCAACCTTTGCGAGGTTAGCATTCAACCTCTCGGCCTTTTCGAGTGCGGCTTTAGTCTCGGGGGTGTCGTCTTCTGTTGTCATGCTAACCATTCCCCCCTATCGTCGCCGCTATGCAGCATAACGGTGCGCCCTGCGTCCCGCCATGCGACATCCGCCCGCCGGGGGCAAGGAGACGTGATGAAGTATATGTACACCTATGACCTGATGGAAAGCACCCGCAACACTTATGAGTGGATGGGTGCCTCTGCCAGGGCGTTTGCCAACTATCCGGCCTTCGCAATGTCGATGAACCCGATGCTGCCCTTGATGGCCGCATGGGGCGACGTCACCGAACGCAGCTTCAGCCGGATGGTCGCCAAGCCCGACTGGGGCATCCGGTCGATCGTGGGCCCGGACGGGCAGGACCATCTCGTCGACGTGACGCCGGTCGTCGAAAAGCCCTTCGGCAACCTGGTGCAGTTCTTCGTGCGCCGCAGGTCGCCGATGGCGCGGAAGATCCTTCTGGTCGCACCGATGTCGGGTCACTATGCGACGCTCCTTCGGTCCACGGTGGCGAGCCTGTTGCCCGATGCCGACGTTTACGTGACGGATTGGCTCAATGCGCGTGACATTCCGGTCAGCGCGGGCAAGTTCGATATCGAGGATTACACGCTTTACCTTGCCGAGTTCATGAAGGCGCTTGGCCCCGACACCCATGTGATCGCGGTTTGCCAGCCGGTGCCGCTGACACTGGCCGCCACCGCCTATCTGGCCGCCGAGGACCCCAAGGCGCAACCCGCGTCGCTGATCCTGATCGGTGGCCCGGTTGATCCCGACGCGGCCGCAACCGAAGTGACCGACTTTGGCCGCCGGGTGACGATGGGGCAGCTGGAACACCTCGCGATCCAGCGCGTCGGCTTCAAATACAAGGGCGCGGGGCGGCTGGTCTATCCGGGCCTTCTGCAACTGCAAAGCTTCATCACCATGAACGCCGAACGGCACGGCAAGGCGTTTTCTGAACAGATCATGCGCGCGGCGCGAGGCGAGGCGGCGGATCACGACGCGCACAACCGGTTCTACGACGAATATCTGGCGGTCATGGACATGACGGCCGAGTTCTACCTGTCGACGGTCGAACGTATCTTCAAGAACCGCGAGATCGCCCGGAACGAGTTCGTGGTTGCCGGTCGCAAGGTGGATTTCGGCGCGATCACCAAGGTTTCGGTGATGACGGTCGAGGGCGCGAATGACGACATCTCGGCCCCGGGGCAGTGCGTTGCGGCGCTGAACCTGCTGACCGGGCTGTCGGACGACAAGAAAGGTCAGCATCTGGAACCGGGGGCGGGCCATTACGGCATCTTCGCCGGGAAAAGCTGGCGTCTGAACATCCGCCCGCTGGTGCTGAACTTCATCGACAAGGCGGCTGGCAGGGCGGCGGGGAAACCCAAGGCGAAGATCGCGCTCGCATCGGTGCAGTAGGGGACGATTTTTCTGCGAAAAATCGGGGTGTGGACAAGTCTTCGCAGAAAACTTGTCGGAGCGGGGTCATTTCAGCATCAGCGTCGGCAGGCGGCCTGACAGGAAGGTCTGCAGCACCATCGTCACCACCTCCGGCTGTTCCAGTTGCGGCAAGTGGCCGGCCCCGGCGATGATCTCCAGACAGCCTTGCGGCATCATCGCGGCGATCAGTTCGGCGCGGCGGCGGGGGACCAGCGTGTCGCTGGTCCCCGCGATGACCATCGTCGGCACATGCGCCTTGCGCAGAGTCTTCTGCTGGTCGGGGCGGCGTTGCAGCACGCGAAGGTGACGCTGGAACTGGATCGGACCCAGGGTTTCGGCCATGTCCATCGCCAGGGCCATCACTTCATCCCGCCAGGGGGCGTCGTGCAGCGCCGCAAGCGGCAGCATCTCGGCCATGCAGGCCCGAAGATGCCCGGTCTTGGCGGCAATGAGCAGAGCCTCAAGCTCGACCGCGCGCTGCGAGGTGACGGGAATCGGGTCAGTGGCGATCAGCGCGACGCGGGTCACGGCATCGGGGCGCTTGCGCAGGATTTCGATGGCGACATTGCCGCCAAGGCCATGGGCCACAAGCGCAAAGCGGGGCGGCAGGTGCGGGGCGATGTCGGCGGCGATCTTTTCGACCGAGTCGCCAAGCCCGGGGGTCAGCAGCACGACCGGACGGTCAGCGCCAAGGCGTGCAAGCTGGGGCATGAAGGACCGCGCATCCGCCATGAAACCGGGGATCAGGACCAAGGGTTCGGCAGGCGTCGGATTGCGAAGGACGAGTAAGCTCACGGGGCGGGCCTTCTGCGCAGGGTTTCTGCAAGCAGCGCTTTCTGACTTTTCTGAAGTTTAGCCAACAAACCTATGGATTCAAAGCGGGAATTTCCAGATCGGCGGAAACGCCCGTGTCAGCCAAGGTTCGATACCTGCAAGCCAGAGCCATCTTCGACCGGTAATGCCTCACGCGCGCGGATCACGTCCTCCACGGCTTCTGTCAGCAAGGCAAGGCAGGGTGGCGCGGAGAAGCGATGGTCGGCGTCCTTGATCAGCGTCAGCCGCAGGTCGGGGCTGGCGATCTGGTGGAAGAGCGAGATGGCGACCGTGGGCGGCACGTCAGTGTCGGCGCTGCCCTGCAAAAGCCGGACCGGCATGGCCAGGGGGATCGGGCCGTTCAGGACCAGGTTCTGCCGCCCGTCCTCGATCAGCCGCAGCGTGATCGGATAGGGCTCTTCGGAATAGCTTGAGGGGCGCATGAACAGGCCCTCTTCCAGAAGCGTGGTGCGCTCGGCAAGGGAAAGCTCGGCCTCCCACATGCGTTCGGTGAAGTCGGGGGCGGCAGCGATGCCGATGAAACCGGCGATCCGGGGGCCAAGGTCACGGGCGAGGAGGAGCGCGATCCAGCCGCCCATCGACGAGCCGACGAGGATCTGCGGGCCTTCGGTCAGGACGTCGATCACCGCGGCCGCGTCATCGCGCCAGTCGGAGATCGCCCCGTCGACGAACGCGCCGTGCGACTGGCCGTGGCCCGAGTAGTCAAAGCGCAGGAAGGATCGGCCGTTCGCTTCGGCCCAGGCCTGCAGGGCCTGCGCCTTGGTACCGGTCATGTCGGACCGGAACCCGCCAAGGAACACCACGCCCGGGCCTTTGCCCGGAGTGTGGTGATAGGCGATGTGGCGGCCCTGCGGGGTGGTGAGAAAAGTTGTCATGGCCGGAAGATAGCAAGCGGCGGGCCGTCGCGTGAGGGTCCGCTAAGCCCACGGGCGGAACATCGCGCATGGCTTGACTTGGGCCGCGCGTGGGGGCATCAAGCAGCCCGACATAACCCGCAACCGGGCGTTTCGTAGGCGCCAAACTGACGAGGAGACGGCCGATGAGCCAGATTTCCCTGACATTTCCTGACGGCAACATCCGCCAGTATGCGGCGGGCGTGACCCCGCTTGAGGTGGCGCAGTCGATTGCGCCGTCGCTGGCCAAGGCCTCGATCTCGGCGCAGGTCGATGGCAAGCACTGGGACCTGGCCTGGCCGATCACGGGCGATGCGAAAATCGCGCTGAACACGCTGAAGGACGAGGCTCCGGCGCTGGAGCTGATCCGGCATGATCTGGCGCATATCATGGCGCGCGCGGTGCAGGAGATCTGGCCCGAGGTGAAGGTCACGATCGGCCCGGTGCGCGACAATGGCTGGTTCTACGATTTTGACCGGGAAGAGCCGTTCACGCCCGAGGATTTGGGCGCGATCGAAGCGAAGATGAAGCAGATCATCAACGCGCGTGAGCCCGTTCGGACGGAAGTCTGGGAACGGGCGCGGGCGGTGGAATACTACCGGGGCCGCCACGAACCCTTCAAGCTGGAGCTGATCGACCGCATCCCCGAAGGTGAAGACCTGCGGATGTACTGGCACGGGGACTGGCAGGATCTGTGCCGGGGGCCGCACCTGCAACATACGGGGCAGGTTCCGGCGGATGCGTTCAAGCTGACGCATGTGGCGGGGGCCTACTGGCTGGGTGATGCCAGCCGCCCGATGCTGCAGCGCATCTACGGCGTGGCGTTCCGCAACCGCGATGACCTGAAGGCGCATCTCACGATGCTGGAGGAGGCTGCGAAACGCGACCACCGCAAGCTGGGGCGTGAGATGGAGCTGTTCCACTTGCAGGAGGAAGCGCCCGGCATGGTCTTCTGGCATCCGAACGGCTGGACGATCTACCGCCAGCTTGAGGATTACATGCGCGGCAGGCAGCGGGCTGCGGGCTACAAGGAAATCAGGACGCCGCAGGTCGTGGACCGGGTGCTGTGGGAAAAGTCGGGCCACTGGGAGGCCTACCGCGAGAACATGTTCATCGTTGAGGTTGACGAGGAAGGTGCCAAGGAAAAGCGGATCAACGCGCTGAAGCCGATGAACTGCCCGTGCCATGTGCAGGTGTTCAACCAGGGCCTCAAGTCCTACCGCGACCTGCCGCTGCGGCTGGCGGAGTTCGGGTCGTGCCATCGGTATGAGTCGTCGGGGTCCATGCACGGGCTGATGCGGGTGCGCGGCTTCACGCAGGACGACGCGCATATCTTCTGCACGGAAGAGCAGATCGAAAGCGAGTGCGCGGATTTCATCACGCTTCTGGCTTCCGTCTACAAGGACCTTGGGTTCGACAGCTTCGAGATCAAGCTGTCGACGCGGCCCGCGGTCCGGATCGGCAAGGACGAGACCTGGGACATCGTTGAAGGTGCGCTGGAGAACGCGATCCGCAAGACGGGCAATGCTTACGAGATCGACCCCGGCGAAGGCGCGTTCTATGGCCCGAAGCTCGACTTTAAGCTGACCGACGCGATCGGGCGCAAATGGCAATGCGGCACCTTCCAGGTCGACGCCCAGCTGCCCGACCGGCTGGGCGCGGAATATGTCGGCGAAGATGGGGCCAAGCACATGCCCTACATGCTGCACCGTGCGATCCTGGGCTCGTTCGAGCGGTTCATTGGCATCCTTCTGGAAAACTACGGGGGCAAGCTGCCGTTCTGGCTGGCGCCGCGGCAGGTTGTCGTGGCCTCTATCGTGTCGGACGCCGATCCCTTCGTGCATGAGGTCGTGGCGGCCTTGCGCAAGGCGGGCGTCCGGGCCGAGGCGGACGTCCGGAACGAGAAGATCAACTACAAGGTGCGCGAGCATTCGGTGGGCAAGGTTCCGGTGATCCTGGCCATCGGGATGCAGGAAGTTGAGGGCCGGACTGTTTCAGTGCGCCGTCTGGGCGAGACGCGGACTGAAACGATTGGGCTGGATTCCGCCGTCGCGACGTTCGGGTTCGAGGCGCTTCCTCCGGCCACTTCCTAAGGTAATAAACTGATTGATAAAGCAAAAATGCCGCGCCTGTCGAAAGGCGCGGCATTTCGCTTGGTGCCTACCGGGTTTCACGAAAGCGTGGGAAACCCGATACAAGGTGTAATTTCTGCGGGTTTGGCCCGAACTGTTTGTTGCGCTGCAATGATGTGGCCAAACCAAACTGTGATCGACCTCAACCTCGACCAACGCAACCGAAAGGATCTCACCATGTCTTATCAGTCCAAGTCGCTTGTCATCGCCGGCGCCCTTGCCACCGCTCTGTCGGGCCTCGCCGGGATGGCCGCTGCCCAGGAAAACGAAAAGTGCTTCGGCGTTTCGCTGGCCGGCCAGAACGACTGCGCCGCCGGTGAAGGCACCACCTGCGCCGGGACCTCGAAGGTCGACTATCAGGGCAACGCCTGGACGCTGGTTCCGGCTGGCACCTGCGAAACCATGGAACTGCCCGCCGCTGACGACGGGATGGCCCGCAAGGGTTCGCTGACCGCGCTTGAGCGTGACCTGCCGGCCGCCTAAGGCCTTTGGCCCCGGCCTTCGGGCCGGGGCTTTCCACGGATGGGGGACAGCATGCTTGACCAGACCCTAGGCCTGCCGGCCCGTCCGGGTGTCGGCTACAAGCCGCAGCATTTCAGCGCGATCCTGGCCGATGCGGGTCCTGTCGGTTGGCTGGAGATTCACGCCGAGAATTACATGGGCGATGGTGGGCGACCCCTCGCGCAGTTGCGTCATCTGGCGGAGCGGTTCCCGATCTCGGTCCACGGTGTGGGCCTTTCCATCGGTGGCGAAGCGCCGCTGGACCGTGACCATCTGGCCCGGCTTAAATCGCTGTGCGGCTGGCTGAACCCTGCGAGTTTTTCCGAGCATCTGGCCTGGTCGACGCATGACGGGGCCTACCTCAACGATCTTCTGCCGCTGCCCTACACGGCCGCTACGCTGGCCCGGGTGGCTGACCACATCGACGAAGTGCAAGCGATTCTGGGCCGCCGGATGCTGCTGGAAAACCCGTCGAGCTACCTGGCTTTCACCGAGACGGCCATGGCCGAGGTCGACTTCCTGACCGAACTTGCCCGCCGCACCGGCTGCGGCCTCTTGCTGGATGTGAACAACGTCTATGTCTCGGGCACCAATCAGAATTATGATCCGGCCAGCTATCTGGACGCTTTCCCGCTGGATCTGGTCGGAGAGATCCATCTTGGCGGCCATGACGAGGACAGCGATGACCACGGGCGGCGGCTGTTGATCGACAGTCACGGGGCCGAGGTGGTGGACCCGGTCTGGGCGCTCTATGCCCGGGTGATCCGCAAGGCTGGCCCGCGGCCCACGCTGATCGAATGGGACAATGACGTGCCGGACTGGCCGGTTCTGGCCGCCGAGGCGTCCTGTGCCGCCCGCATTCTGGAGCCGGTGACCTGACATGAGGCAGGCGCAGTTCGCTCAGGCGCTTTTGAACCCCGAGGCGGCGGTGCCTGAGGGGTTGGTCGACCCCGAGGGGCGTCCAGCCCCCAAGCGGTTCTCGGTCTATCGCAACAATGTCGCCTCATCCCTGACCCGGGCGCTGGAGGCGGCGTTTCCGACCGTCCGCAAACTGGTCGGGGACGAGTTCTTTGCGGCCATGGCGGTGGTCTTCCTGCGCGCGCACCCGCCGATGTCGCGCATGTTGATGCTGTATGGGGCCGAGTTCCCGGCCTTTCTGGAAGGTTTCCCGCCGGTCCGGCATCTGGGCTATCTGCCGGATGTGGCACGGCTGGATCAGGCGATGCGGGAAAGCTATCACGCGGCGGACAGCGGCGCGCTGGATGCGGCAGATTTCCAGCGGCTGGTCAGCGCGGACCTGGCGGGGCTGCGGCTG
>JBGSVS010000493.1:0-3178 GCA_041752895.1 Tabrizicola sp. | reverse complement strand
CAGGCACCGACCTGACCCTGCCAGGCTTGCCCGCGACCTCGGGCGACGCCCCGGCAACGCCGCCCCGTGCGGATGAACCCGCCGCCCCGGCAACCAACCCCTGATCCACAACTGCTTGGATTGCTCAGGCCCCTCGCCCGCATGATCTAGCGGGGGCCGGTTGCCAACTTTCACGATAGTCGCTATATCCCGACTCCCGTGGTGCCGCGATTCCACCGTCCCCGAATCGCGCTGTTTTTCACGGGAGTCCCGCCTTGGCGCGTTACATCTTCATCACCGGCGGCGTTGTATCCTCCCTTGGCAAAGGCCTCGCCTCCGCCGCCTTGGGCGCGCTTCTCCAGGCCCGCGGCTACACCGTCCGCCTCCGCAAGCTAGACCCCTACCTGAACGTCGACCCCGGCACGATGTCGCCCTTTGAACACGGCGAGGTCTTCGTGACCGACGACGGGGCCGAGACCGACCTTGACCTTTGCAACTACGAACGCTTCACCGGCGTCCATTCGCGGACCACCGACTCCATCTCCTCGGGCCGGATCTATTCCAACGTGCTGGAGAAGGAGCGCCGGGGCGATTACCTGGGGAAAACCATCCAGGTCATCCCCCACGTCACCAACGAAATCAAGGACTTCCTGAGGATCGGCGACGAGGAAGTCGACTTCATGCTGTGCGAGATCGGCGGCACTGTCGGCGACATCGAGGGCCTGCCGTTCTTCGAGAGCATCCGCCAGTTCATCCATGAACGCCCGCGCGGCCAGTCGATCCTGATGCACCTCACGCTGCTGCCCTACCTCTCGGCATCCGGGGAACTGAAGACCAAACCCACCCAGCACTCCGTCAAGGAACTCCAATCCATCGGCCTTGCCCCCGACGTCCTCGTCTGCCGCAGCGAACACCCGATCCCGGAACGCGAGCTGGAAAAGATCGCCCTCTTCTGCAACGTCCGCAAACAGGCCGTCGTCCCCGCCTACGACCTGAAGACGATCTACGAAGCCCCCCTCGCCTACCACCGTGCGGGCCTCGACCAGGCCGTCCTCGACGCCTTCGGCATCACCCCCGCGCCCAAGCCCAACCTCGCGCGCTGGGAAGACGTGATGGACCGCATGACCCACCCCGAGGGTGAGGTTCGCGTCGCCATCGTCGGCAAGTACACCCAGTTGGAAGACGCCTACAAATCCATCGCCGAGGCCCTGACCCACGGCGGCATGGCGAACAGGACGAAAGTCCGCGCCGAATGGATCGACGCCGAGATATTCGAGCGCGAAGACCCCGCCCCGTGGCTGGAAAACTTCCACGCCATCCTCGTCCCCGGCGGCTTTGGCGAACGCGGCACCGAAGGCAAGATCCGCGCCGCGACCTTTGCCCGCGAAAAGAAGATCCCCTACCTTGGCATCTGTCTGGGCATGCAGATGGCGGTGATCGAGGCCAGCCGCAACCTTGTGGGCCTCAAGGACGCAGGCTCGGAGGAGTTTGACCACGAAGCTGGCGAAAAGCGTTTCACCCCCGTGGTTTACCACCTGAAGGAATGGGTACAGGGCAACCACACCGTCACCCGCAAAGCATCAGACGCCAAGGGCGGCACCATGCGCCTCGGGGCCTATACCGCGAACCTGAAGGAAGGCTCCGCGGTCGCCCGCATCTACGGCACCACGGTGATCGAGGAACGCCACCGCCACCGCTATGAGGTCGACATCCAGTACCGCGACCAGCTGGAAAAGTGCGGCCTGATCTTCAGCGGCATGTCCCCGGACGGCAAGCTCCCCGAGATCGTCGAGGTCAAGGACCACCCCTGGTTCATCGGCGTCCAGTTCCACCCGGAGCTGAAGTCAAAACCGTTTGCTCCGCATCCGCTGTTCGCGGATTTCGTGCGGGCGGCGGTGGAGGTTAGTAGGTTGGTGTGACCCGTACAGCAAACAGACTGGATCAGTTGCTTCGGCACAGGCCTCCATCAGGAACAGCCGTCGAGGTCGCCCCCTACTTCAACCCAGCTTTGCCCAAAGCGGCAGGAAACGAAGTCCTGATCATCGACGTGTTCGATACCGCGACACTGCGCGAACGGGCAAAAGAAGACCAAGAGATCCCGAACGAACGCGTCGGCGAAATCGAAGAGGTCGACATAGTTGGCGATGCCTCGGCGATTGGAGACCTGCTTGCAGCCCGCGGTCTGACAGGAAAAATCGGCTTCGTGGTGTCGTCGCACAACTTCGAGCACTTGCCGGACCCGATTCGCTTCTTGCAAGGTGTCGAGTCTGCCCTGATGCCGGGAGGAGTGATCAGCATGGCAATTCCGGATTGCCGTGCGACCTTTGATCACTTCCGCAGCATGACCCGGTTGGTCGATTGGCTTGCCGCCCATCACGATCGGCGCAGCCAGCCCAGCGCGGATACAGTTTTTGATCTGGCGTCCAACCAGGCAGCCTTCGGCTCCGATACAGCCTTGGTAAGCTCTTGCGATTTCAAGGTATGCGATCCGCGTCAAGCGCGCCTGGTCGGAGACCTGCGCGATGCATATGAGAGCTGGTTGTCGGCACGGAAGGTTCAGCAGCCCTATGAAGACAGCCACGTCAGCGTGGTGTTCGATGCGCAATTTGCCTTGCTGATGGAAGATCTGCGCTTTCTCGGGCTAATCGGGCTGGAGGTCATCGAGATCAGCAAGAACAATGGGCATGAATTTTATGCTCATCTGCGCCGTCCGAACAACGTGGCGCAGCCTGTCAGTCAGTCAGACTATACCGTACGACGCGAGATTCTGGCGCGTCGCGTCACAGCAGAATCTGGGGACCTGGCATTTCCACTCCTCAAACATCCGATTTCTGCATCGATGAATGTGAAGGTTCTGGCGAGAAAACTGGTCGGTGGGAAACTGTACGACAAGGTGCGATCGTGGAACAGGTCCCGAAAGCAAGCGTAGGGTGCATGCTGGCACGCACCATCTCCACCCTTCAGATTTGCCCAAAGCCAATCTGACCGCGCCCTCGCTCCCGGCCCTCGCAAGCGTGCTCGGGCGTTCGGCGGGAAAACAGTCCACTGGACTGTTTTCTGATCCGGCTCACCCCCGTCGGTTCGGGCGCGGTCAGCTTTGCACCCATGCGTTGCACTTGGGGCCAGCGCAAAAGGGACTGCTGCATCAACGACCCGGCCCGCGAAGGCGTTTGCGGGCGTTGGAGGCGGAGAACAGGAC
>JBGSVS010000492.1:0-2610 GCA_041752895.1 Tabrizicola sp. | reverse complement strand
GGCGCGGGCGAGGAAGTACTGACGCCGGGTGCGCAACCGCATGAGGGTCATCAGGCCCATACCGCACCTCCGAAGCTGGCATCACGTCCTGTCATGTCCAGCCGCCCCGCGACATCAGGCCCAGTGCCTCCATCTGTCGCCAGCCGGTGTAGCGGGTGGACGCCCGCGTGTGCAAGATCGGGTCGGCGGTGAGGCGGTCATAGTAGGCGGCATACTGGGCCGCATCGGCGAAATGTTCGCCCCGGGTCTTTTCCTCGGCCGCGCGGTCGGTGATCCCCGGCAGGAACTTGGTGTGGAGAAGCACGCCCGAGGTCAGCTCGCCCCCGTCGGTCGCGTAAACTTCGTTGAGGTGGGGGGGCAGAAGAGCGTGGGTCGAGTTCACATAGGCGTAGCGCCAGTGCCAGCGCACAAGTGGCGTCTTGTTCAGCGTCGGAGCGCGGCGGGGATCGCCTGCAAAGAAGGCCCGCGCCCGCGCACCGCCCTGAATCCACAGGTTTCGCATCCGGGGCTGGACCTGGACCTGGTAGTTGCCAAAGTCAAACCAGGCGAGATGCGTGATGGGGTCGTCTGCGGGGCTAACCTGGCCCTCTGACACCGGCCCCTCGGGATACATGTCCACCGTCAGTGCCCCGAACGAGACGCGGCCCTGCATGTCCAGCCATGAGGTCAGCGCGGGCAGGGGGCGGGTCTGCCAGTAGGGGTAGATCAGCAGTTCATCGGCATCCAGCGTCAGGCACCAGTGGCCTGAGCCATGCCGCAGCATCAGCCAGGTCAGCCAGTCCATCCCAAAGCGGCTGGCCTTGTAGCTGGCCCCGGTCTGCCACAGCGAAACATCGGGCTGGTCGCGCAGAAGGTCCACCGAGCCGTCGGTGCTGGCGTTGTCCACCACCATAAAGTGTTGCACCCCCAGCGCGCGGTGATGCGCCAGGAAATGGGGTAGGCGCTGGGCTTCGTTGCGGATGCAGAGGAAGCAGAGGACGTCATCGGGCCTGATCTGCGCGGTGCGGTCGATTACAGCGGCAAGCTCAGACCGTTTGCGCCATGCGCGAAGCAAGAGCCGCTGGCGACGGGTCCGCAGCTTCAGCGCCAAAAACGCCCCGGTCAGGCCGGAGGGGGCTGGGTCAAGCGTGCCGATGGGGCAAGCATGGGGGAGAGCCCGGGGAAAGCTGGTCCTCTCGCCCCGGGTCGCCAAAGCCTACTGCGCGGCCTTCTGCTGGGCCGTCAGGTCGTTCAGGAAATCGGCAAATTCGGCCCCGAACTCGGGCCGCGACAGCCCGAAAGCCACGGTTGCCTGCAAGAAGCCGATCTTTGAGCCGCAGTCGTAGCGCTGGCCGCGGAAGCGCAGGCCGAAGACTCCGTCCTTCTTTTTCGTCTCTTGCGCGATGGCGTCGGTCAGCTGGATTTCCCCGCCCGCGCCCTGTTTGATCTTGTTCAGGTTGGTCAGGACCTTCGGCGTCAGGATATAGCGCCCGATCACCGCAAGGTTGGACGGCGCTTTGCCCTGCGCGGGCTTTTCCACCATGCCCTTGACCTTGACGATCTGGCCGTTGTCCTCGGCGATGTCGAGGATGCCATAGCTGGACGTCCGCTTCGGCGCGACTTCCATCGCCGCGACCATGCAGCCGCCGGTTTCGGCATGGGCCTCGACCATCTGCTGCAGGCACGGGGTTTCGGCGGCGATCACGTCATCGGGCAGCAGAACGGCAAACGGCTCATTCCCGATCAGGCGGCGGGCGCACCAGACAGCGTGGCCCAGGCCCATCGGGCGGTTCTGCCGGACATAGGCGATTGCGCCACTGTCCATGTTGGTGTCCTTGAGGATGTCCAACAAGTCGGTCTTGTTCTTCTTCTTCAGCTCGGATTCCAGTTCCGGCGCGTGGTCGAAGTAATCCTCCAACGCGGATTTCCCGCGCGAGGTCACGAAGATGAATTCCTTGATCCCGGCGGCGCGGGCTTCGTCGATGGCGTACTGGATCAGCGGGCGGTCGACGAGGGTCATGATCTCTTTCGGGATCGACTTGGTCGCAGGCAGGAACCGCGTGCCGAGGCCCGCGACCGGGAATACCGCCTTGGTGATCTTTCTGGTCTTCATGTGACTCGTCCTAACCCCGTCTGGTCTTGTGCAATGTTTCGTGCCGAATGCTGATCGCAACCGAATCTGACTTTAAGCGGGCAGTGCCGCGGCAATAATCGTAACCTGCACCAGTCGCCCGGTCTTCGCACCAAAAAACGACGGTTGCGCGACAATCCCCGGGGCAATGACGTCTTTCAGGCACGATTGGCGGCCAGCATCGTCTCAAGCACCGCGACGTCCGAGGGGTTGTTCAGCTCCCAGAACTGGCGGCCCCGGGCCTCGACCTCGACACAGAGAACTTGGCGACCGTTTTCAAGAAACCGAAGCTGTTCAAGGCCTTCCAGCGTCTCCAAGGGGCCGATGGGCCAGGTCGGATAGGCCTTCAGCGCCTCGGGTCGGTAGCCGTAGACGCCGACGTGGTGGAAGACGGGGGTCGGATCATCGGGGGCATAGTCGCGGCCGGTGTAGGGGATGACTTCTTTGGAGAAGTAGAGCGCGCGGCCCCCCGCGCCGAAAACGGCGGTGGTGCCGCCGAC
>JBGSVS010000491.1:0-6231 GCA_041752895.1 Tabrizicola sp. | reverse complement strand
GCGCTTGCCGTCGCCGCTGCCGCACCCCGCATGACCCCCGCCCTGCACGCCACCATCACCCGCGCGCTGACTGCCGCGGCGACCGAAATCACCCACCTCTGGGGCGGCCAGCCCCCTGACATAGGAGCCGCCCGATGAAAGACGCCAATTTCCTGAAAGCCCACAACGCCCGCAGCCTGTGGCACCCGATGACAGCACCTTCGGACAGCCTGAAGAACCCGCCCGCGATCATCACCTCCGCGCACGGCACCCGCATCCGCGACATCGACGGGCACGAGGTGGTGGACGCCGTGGGGGGCCTCTGGAACGTCAACCTCGGCTATTCCTGCCAGCCAGTGAAAGACGCCATCGCCGCGCAGCTGGAGGCTTTGCCCTATTATTCGATCTTCCGCGGCACCTCGAATGACAAGGTCATCGAGCTGGCCGAGGAACTTCGCGCCTTCTTCGAACCGGACGGCCTGACCCGCGCTTTCTTCACCAGCGGCGGCAGCGACAGCGTGGAAACCGCGCTGCGCCTGGCCCGGCAGTATCACAAGATCAAGGGCGACCCCGGCCGCACCAAGTTTCTGTCGCTGAAAAAGGGCTACCACGGCACCCACATAGGCGGGGCCTCGGTCAACGGCAACGCCAACTTTCGCACCATGTATGAACCCCTTCTTCCCGGCTGCTTCCACATCCCCGCCCCCTACACCTACCGCAACCCCTTCAACGAAGCCGACCCCGCGCGCCTGGCCCAGCTTTGTCTGCAGGCGCTTGAAGACGAGATCGCCTTCCAGGGCGCCGCCACCATCGCCGCCTTCATCATGGAGCCGATCCTGGGTGCAGGTGGCGTCGTTCCGCCGCATCCGACCTTCATGCCCGGGGTCGAGGCGATCTGCCGCAAGCACGGCATCCTTCTGATTGCTGACGAGGTCATCACCGCCTTCGGCCGCACCGGTGCCTGGACCGGCAGCCGCCTCTGGGGCGTGAAGCCCGATTTCTCCTGCACCGCCAAGGCAATCACCAACGGCTACTTCCCCTTCGGCGCGGTGATGATCGCCGAAGGCGTGGCGGCTGTCTTCGAGGCCGACGAAACCGGCAAAGCCGCCATCGGTCATGGCTACACCTATTCCGGCCACCCGGTCGGGGCCGCCGCCGCCATTGCTTGTCTCGCCGAGACAAAGCGCCTGAACGTCCCCGTCAACGCCGCTGCGCGCGGCAAGCAGCTGTGGGACGGGATCACTGCGCTGAAGGCCAAATACCCGGTGATCGGCGACGTGAGGGGCGGCCACGGCCTGATGCTGGCGATCGAGCTTGCGGGGCCCGACAAATCCGCGCCACCGAAGGCTGTGCCCGGTCAGGTGCAAGCCAAGGCCTACCAGGCCGGGGCCATGGTCCGCGTCTCGGGCCCGAACATCATCCTCTCGCCGCCGCTTATCCTCACCGAGGCCGATGCCACTACCATCCTTTCCGCTCTCGACGCGGGTTTCGCGGGCCTCGCATGACTGACTATGTGGCCCTTCTTGGCACCAAGGGCGGCCCGGCAATCCGGCAGGGCTCGCCTATGCCGACCTCTTCGGTGCTGTCGTTGGCCGGGCAATGGGCGGTCATCGACTGCGGGCTGGGTGTCACGCGCGGGTTGGTCGATCAGGGCCTGGCCCTGAAGGACCTGTCGCTGGTCTTCATCACGCATCTTCATTCCGACCACTACCTGGAACTTGGCCCGCTGATCCACACCGCCTGGACCGCTGGCCTGAAGACTCCGGTCCGGGTCTGGGGGCCTTCGGGCCTTGCGGCCTATTGGCAGGGCTTTCTTCTGTCGATGGCCGAAGATATCGAAACCCGGATCGAGGATGAGGGTCGCCCCGACCTTGCGACGCTGGTCAGCTTCGGCGTGATCACAGCCGAGACTCCGATCACCGAAGGCGGCTGGACTGTCATGGCACAGGCCTCGATCCACCCGCCGCTGACAGAAAGCTGGTCGCTGTCGTTTCGAGCGGGTGGCAAGCATCTCGTCTTCTCAGGCGACACGGCGCACAATCCCGCACTGGCCGGTTTCGCGCGTGGCGCGGACCTTCTGATCCACGAGGCGATGCTGGCCGAAGGGCTGGCCGCCCTTCAGGGCCGGATCGGCAATGGCGATGACCGGCTGATGCGGCACTGGCTGCGCTCGCATACGTTGGCCGAGGATGCCGCCCGAACCGCCGCTGAAGCCGGCGTAAGGGCGCTGGCGCTGCACCACCTGATCCCGTCAGACGATCCCGCGTTTGGTCCCGCCGACTGGCACCGTGCCTGCGCCCCGCACTGGACCGGCCGGCTGCATGTCGGGCAGGACGGGCTGAAGATCGACCTCTGAGGCCTCCTCGTGCGACTTCGTCTTCTCGTCGGACGCCTTCCCACAGCGAGGAGTGACGAAGTCATCGACGAGCGGCCCCACCCGTGCCAACGTCGCGCGCCAAGGAGACACCCATGACTATCCCCTTCGCCGGCCCCCAAATCCCCAGCCTAGTCCAGCACATCCTGGACCGGATCGACCTGGGCCAGTTGAACCCCGGCGACCTTCTGGACGAGGCAGAGCTTTCCGAAACCCACCAGGTCTCGCGCACCCCGGTGCGTGAGGCGATCCTGTATCTTGAAGCCCTGGGCCTCGTTCGCCGCCTGCCGCGCAAGGGGGCAGCGATCTTCCGCCCGACGCTGGAGGAGTTCCTCGCGATCCTCGAAGTCCATTCCAAGCTGGAAGGCCAGGCCGCAGGACTTGCCGCCCGCCGCCTGTCACGGCAAGGGGCCGAGGACCTGGAAGCCGCCGTCCGCGCCTGCGAAGCGAAGGCTGCGCAAAGCCCCACGGATGACCCCGACGGCTACTACCAGTTGAACCTGCGGTTCCATGCTTGCGTGGCGACAGCGTCCGGAAATGGTGTGCTTCTGGAAAGCCTGAAGACCAACGCGCGCCGCCTGCTGGCCTACTACCGCGCGCGCTATCGCTTCTCGGGTGCAATCCCGACGTCAGCGCAGGAACACCGCGCCATCGCCCGCCTGATCACCGATCGGGACTCGGCCGGGGCCGAGGCGATGATGCAAAGCCACGTCCAGTTCGACCAGGTCACCGCGATGGACCTCCTCGCCGCGCTGTCCTGAGACAAGTCTAAAAATTTTCTAGAAAATTTTTAGACTTGTGCCTGCTCAAAAAACCGCGCGATCCATTCCGCAAAGCGCGGCCCCTCTGTGCAAAGGGGGACTGAGGCCTTTGCGGCCTCCCCAACCCCCGCCGGAAACTGCGGCGCAAACTCCTCGACCAGCGCGGCAAGGAAACCGGGCGTCATCTCCGGGTGATACTGCGTGGCGAACACCCTGTCCCCGATCCTGTAGCAAGCCGCCGGACAGCCCTCGGTCCGCCCGATGACCTCTGCCCCCGGCGGCAGGACCAGCACCTGTTCCCCATGCGCGGCCGCAAGCCTGAAGGTGCGCTCGGGTTCCATCCACCGGGCCCGGGCAATCACTTCGGTCACCGCCGTCCCCAGCACGAATTCCCTCGGATTCGGCCCCACCACCCCGCCAAGCGCCTTGGCGATCGCCTGATGCCCAAAGCAGGCCCCCGCCAGCGGCACCCCCGCCGCAAAGCCCTTGCGGATCAGCGCCAGAAGCCGCCCGATCCACGCATCCTCGTCATGCACCGACGACGGGCTTCCCCCGATCAGAACCCCGTCAAACCCTTCCAATCCTTCAGGAAACTCTCCCTTCGGCAGATCAAATGCCGTGACCTGCCACCCCGGCCGCACCCCCTGCAACAGCACCCGGAACTTCTCGACATCCCGCGGATGCCGGGCCGCAAAATCGCTGTCATCCGTGTTCGTCGCCAGCACCCCGATATGCATGGAGATTTCCCTTTACATATTTAACATGCGTATCATTATGCAAAATGACAGGAGGAGCAAGCATGACGATCTGGACCCCCACCGATGATGGCCATGCCGAACTGACCAGCCACGACACCTTCCTGCAGGGCGCCCCCCACAACACCTTCGCGCGCCTCCGCCGTGACGACCCCTGCCACTGGACCGACTACCCGCAAGGGCAGGGCTTCTGGTCCCTGACCCGCCACGAGGACATCCACCGCCTGAACGGCCAGCCCGACCTCCTCTCCTCGGCCCGCGGCATAAGGATGGAGGACCAGTCTTACGAAGAATACCTCGCCCGCCGCACCTTTCAGGAAACCGACCCGCCCGAACACATGATGACCCGGGTGAAGGTCGCCAAGGCCTTCTCGAAACCCGTCATCGCCACGTTCGAGCAATCCATCCGCGACCTCTGCGCCAGCATCCTCGACGCCGCCCTCCAGAAGGAAACATTTGACGCCACAAAGGAAATCGCGCGCGAACTGCCGATGCGGATGCTGGGCCGCATCGTCGGCCTGCCGGACGCAGACCTCCCCTGGCTGGTCGAAAAGGGCGATGCCCTGATCGCCAACACCGACCCCGACTTCACCCCCCACGTCCTTGACAAGCTGACCACCGACGAATTCCGCATGATGCCCTTCAACTCCCCGGCGGGGGCCGAGCTTTTCGTCTACGCCAAGGACCTGATGGCCCGCAAAACCGCCGCCGGTGACACTTCGGGCGTCCTCCACATGATCCTGCAACCCGGCCACGACGGTCAGGTGATGCCGGAAAACGAGTTCCGCAACTTCTTCTGCCTCGTCGTCGCCGCCGGCAACGACACCACCCGCTATTCCATCGCCGCGGGCCTGCAGGCGCTGGCCCACCAGCCCGAACTCCTCCCCCTGATCCAGTCCGGCGCAGTGGACGACACCATGGCGGATGAGATCATCCGCTGGGCCAGCCCCACCAGCTACTTCCGCCGCACCGCCGCCCGCGATTTCGACCTGCACGGGAAAAGCATCAAGGCCGGCGACAAGGTCCTTTACTGGTTCGCCTCCGCCAACCGCGACGAATCCGCCTTCGACCAGCCCTTCCGCGTCGACCTGGCCCGGAGCCCAAACAAGCACCTCGCCTTCGGGCAGGGCGGCCCGCATCTGTGCCTCGGCATGTGGCTTGCCCGCCTCGAAGTCCGCGTCCTGTTTCAGGAACTTGCCAAGCGCATCAAATCCATCGAACCGGCTGGGGAGCAGAAATTCCTGCGCTCGAACTTCGTCGCCGGATTGAAAAACCTGCCCGTCCGCGTGACGCTGCAATGAACCGATAAGAACCAACCGGGGGACAACACATGGCCGACCGCCTGCGCGCGATGTTCTGCGACCACCTCAGCTTGATGCGGGGCAAATACCTCCCCGCGTCCAAGCTGAAATCCGACGGCACCCGCATGGCGCGGCCGACCTTCAGCGTGCACTGGGACAAGGACCTGATCCTCGACGCCCCGCACACCAAATGCCGTGAGGGCATCCCGGACATGGAACTCCGCTGGATCGCCGACGAGATCCGCGAGGGCTGGGAGCCTGACACCAAGGTCGTTACCGGCGACCTTTACGACAGCGACGGCGTCCGCATCCCCCTCTGCCCCCGCTCTGCCCTGAAACGCGCCGTGGCCGCATGGGACGCCAAAGGCCTGTCCCCCAAGGTCGGCATCGAGTTGGAGGCCTTCGCCTTCGAGATCGCCGAGGACGGCACCGTCGCCCCGATGCATGCCCCCGGCGGCATCGTCTACGGCACCGGCCCCTTCGCCGACCCTGCCGGTTTCACCGATGCGATCTGGCAACGGGCCGAGGAGGCAGGCTTCCGCCTTGAACTCATCACCGCCGAATACGACACCCCGCAGTACGAATTCACCCTCGCCTATGACACCGCTGTCAAGGCCATCGACGAGATGGTCCTCTTCCGCCAGATGGCCCGCGAAGTGGCGCTGGAGCACGGTATCCTGTTGACCTTCCTGCCGAAACCGATCCTGGAAAAGGGCGGCTCGGGTCTGCACTTCAACCTTTCTTTTGCCGACAAGGCGGGGAAGAACGCCCTGCAAACCGGCCCCAAAGGCGGCCCCGACCACATGAACGACCTCGCCCGCGGCGTCGTCGCGGGTTGGCTGCATCACCACAAGGGCCTTGCCGGGCTTCTCGCCCCCACCGTGGGCAGCTACCTCCGCCTGCAACCGGCCTCGATGTCGGGCTACTGGTGCAACTGGGGCGGCGACCATCGCGGCGTCACCGTCCGCGTCTCGGAAGAGGGCGGCCCCAAGACCCGGCTTGAACACCGCATGGCCGACGCCAGCTGCAACCCCTACACCGCCCTTGCGGCCCTGTTGCAG
>JBGSVS010000490.1:0-1726 GCA_041752895.1 Tabrizicola sp. | reverse complement strand
ATGCAGGGCACGCGCTGGGGTTCGCGCCGCATGGGGCGGGGCGCAACTTCTCGCGCACGGAGCACAAGCGCCGGATGGGCAGCGTGACGCCCGACCAGATGCTGGCGGCCGAGACGCAGGGGCTGGACATCCGCTTCCACGCGGGCGCGGTCGATGCCTCGGAGCTGCCGTCCAGCTACAAGAAGGCCGACAAGGTGATGAGCCAGATCGCCGACTATGGCCTGGCCGAGGTGGTCGACTGCATCGACCCCTACGGCTGCATCATGGCCGGGGACCTGCCGCCCTTCTGGCAGAAGGGCAAGCGGATGAGGCGCTGATTTTTCAGGGTCTGCCCGACGCATCGTCGGGCAGACCAATGCGTTGCTGCGCAGACACCGCTGGACGCACCCCTGTCGCACCGCTGTGATCCAGACGTCGTCCGACCGTCCTTTGCCCATGCTACCGCCCCCGCACCTTTCCCCTGAACAGGACGTCATCGCCATGAAGCAGTTCCTTGCAACCGGTCTTCTCTGCCTTGGGCTTGCCACCCCGCTTGCCGCTCAGGACGCCATTCGCTTTGCCGTCACCGACATCGACGGCCTTGAAGCCGTCCAGCGCGAGATGGGTCCGTTCAAGGACGCGTTCGAGGCCGCCTCGGGCCTGAAGGTCGAGTTCTTCCCCGTCTCGGGCCGCACCGTCGCGGTCGAGGCGATGGCCGCCGACCAGGTCGACTTCGTCCTGACCGGCCCTGCGGAATACGTCGTCTTCAACGCCCGCCTTGACGCCCAGCCGGTCGTCACCTGGGTCCGGCCCGATTACTATTCCACCGTCGTCGTTCTTGACAGCAGCCCGGTCAAGGCCCCCGCCGACCTGAAGGGCATGAAGATCTCGTTCGGCGAAATCGGATCTACCTCGCAGCACCTCGGCCCGGTGGACCTTCTGGCGCAGGCAGGTCTGACCTATTCCGTCGACTACGAGCCCGTCTTCCTGAACCGCAACGTCGCGGTCGAGGCGCTGATTTCGGGCGAGATCGGTGGGATCGGCCTGAACCGCACCCATATCGAAAGCATCACCGAAAAGTTCCCCGACCAGAAGTTCCGCGTCGTCGTCAAGGGTCCGCAACTGCCCGACGACATCCTGCTTGCCTCCTCCAAGGTTTCGCCGGAAGTGGTCGAGACCGTCCGCAAGACCTTTGCCGACCACGGCGCAGACATCCTTGCCGCGTTGACCAGCACGGAAGAGAACGCCAAGTACATCGGTGGCACCTTCAACCCGACCGTGACCAACGCCGACTATGACGTGGTCCGCAAGATGTACGAAAACATCGGCATCACCGAGTTCACCGAGTTCGTCGGCGAGTGACCCCCGCATGAACGCGCCTCTGTCTTCGCAGGCGCTGACCGGTTCTGCCCTGGCAGAGCCGGTCCTTTCCGTTCTGGGCCTGACCAGGGAATTCCCAGGCCGCAAGGTCCTGCAGGGCGTCGACTTTGCGCTTGCCCCCGGTCAGGCGACTGCACTGATCGGGGCGAACGGGTCGGGCAAGTCCACGCTTCTGCGCTGCCTTGTCCGCCTGATCGAGCCGACCTCGGGCCAGATCCGCATGCGTGGCCGCGACGTGCCCGCCCTTGCCCCGCGCGCCCTGCGTCAGTTCCGGGCCGAGGTCGGCATCGTCTGGCAGCGCCACAACCTTGTCCCGCGGCTTTCGGCGCTGTCGAATGTCGTCCACGGCGTCCAGGCCCGGAGATCG
>JBGSVS010000489.1:0-8512 GCA_041752895.1 Tabrizicola sp. | reverse complement strand
CACCGCCTCGACCCCGGTCCCCTCCAGCGCTCGCAGCCCCGCCAGCACGGATGCATCCCGCGTCGCCCCGCCTTCCACCAACGGCACCCCCAATGCTTCGGCCCGCTCCCGGTCCTCGGGGTGGATCACCAGCAGCACTTGCATCCCTGCAAAGGCCGCAATCACATGGGCCAGCACGGGTTTCCCGGCCAGCATCTGCCACTGCTTCGGCACCTCGCCGCCCATACGGGTTCCGCGACCGGCGGCGACGATGAGGACAGCTGTGCGCATGGCGGCTCCTTTCCCTTCTGCCTAATCCAGCCCGACCTGCATGACAATCTGGCGCTTGCACGCGCCAAATGCCCAAAATTTGTGCATCGCATGTTTTTCAGTCATAATCGCCCCGCCCCGCCTTGGTCCCGTGACTTTGCAGGGCTAGCACCATAGGCAACTGCACAAGGAAAAGGCTTTGCCCGTCTCCCTCGGCCCGCTCACTCTTGATCCTCCGGTTTTCCTGGCCCCCTTGGCCGGAATCACCGACCTGCCATTTCGCAGGCTGGTCTCGCGCTTCAACGCCGGGCTGGTGGTCAGCGAGATGGTCGCCAGCGAAGAGGTCGTGCGCAATCGCCCCGAGGCCCGCGCCCGGGCGGAACTGGGCTTTGGCGAACAGGCCACATCCGTGCAACTCGCCGGTCGTGATCCCTACTGGATGGCCGAGGGCGCGAAGTTCGTCGAAGGGCAGGGCGCCAAGGTCATCGACATCAACATGGGCTGCCCCTCGAAGCGGGTGACCACCGGCCTCTGCGGCTCAGCGCTTCTCCGCGACCTCGACCTTGCCCTGCAACTGATCGAAGCCGTGGTGAAAGCCGTTAAGGTCCCCGTGAGCCTGAAAACCCGCCTCGGCTGGGACGACACCCTCCACAACGCCCCCGATCTTGCCAAACGCGCCGAAGCGGCGGGCGTGCAGATGGTCACCATCCACGGCCGCACCCGCTGCCAGTTCTACAGGGGCCACGCCGACTGGGCCGCAATCCGCGCCGTCAAGGAAGCGGTCAGGATCCCCGTCATCGCCAACGGCGACATCACCGACACCACCACCGCCCGCGATGCCCTGCGCCTGTCGGGAGCCGACGGCGTGATGATCGGCCGCGGCGCGCAGGGTGCCCCGTGGAGGCTCGCCCAGATCGCGCATGACCTTTACGGCACCCCCGCCCCGAAGATCCCCGAAGGTGGCCGCCTTGGCCGCATGATCCTCGACCACTACGACGACATGCTCACCTTCTACGGTCGCGACCTTGGCCTTAGGATGGCCCGCAAGCACCTTGGCTGGTATCTGGAAGAGGCAGGCCTGCCCCATGCCCGCGAGGCGATCCTGACCTCCACCGATCCCGCCGAAGTCATTCAACTGATCGAACTGGCCTTCGCCGAGCTGGAGCTGGCCGCATGACCCCCTACCGCGCGCCCTATCCGGTGCCCGGAGTGATCTGGGCCTCGCTGCCGCTGCCCACGCTGCTGATCGACACCGCAGGACGCATCCTTGAGGCCAATCCCGCCGCCGAGACCTTCCTGAACGCCTCGGCCAAGGCGCTGAAGGACCAGCCCGTCTTCGACCGGCTCGCCATCGACGCACCGATGGACGAAGCGCTGGCCCGCGTCCGCGCCAACCAGTCGCCGCTCAACATCAACGACGTGGATGTGACCAGCGGCGAACGCCCGCCCCTGCAATGCACGATCCATCTGGCACCGATGCACGACAATCCCGGCATCGTGATGCTGATGCTTAGCCCCCGCGAACTGGCGGACCGGATGGGTCGGTCAATGGGCGCGAAGACCGCCGCGCGCTCCGCCATCGGCATGGCCGAAATGCTCGCGCATGAAATCAAGAACCCTCTCGCCGGGATTTCTGGCGCGGCGCAGCTTCTGTCGATGAACCTCACGCCCGAAGATCAGGAGATGACCGACCTGATTGTCGAAGAAACACGCCGCATCGTGAAGCTTCTCGAACATGTCGAACAGTTCGGCAACATCCGCCCGCCCGACCGCAAGCCCGTCAACATCCACGACGCGCTGGACCGCGCCCGCAAATCCGCGCTAGTGGGTTTCGCCGCGCATATGGCGATTGTCGAGGATTACGACCCCTCGCTCCCCTCTACCTTCGCCGATAGCGACCAGTTGATGCAGGTCTTCCTGAACCTGATCAAGAATGCGGCCGAGGCCTGCAAGACCGGCGGCACGATCCGACTGCACACCTTCTACGACCTGTCGCTGCGCCTCCGCCGCAAGGACGGCCCCTCGGCAGCGCTTCCCCTCAACATCGAGATCATTGACGACGGCCCCGGCATCAAGCCCGAGATTGCCGCCTCGATCTTCGAGCCCTTCGTCTCGGGTCGCGAAAACGGCACCGGCCTTGGCCTGGCGCTTGTCTCGAAGATCATCACCGACCATGACGGCTGGATTTCGGTCGATTCCGTCCCTGGTCGCACTGTGTTCCGCGTCTCGCTGCCCATGGCGCCGCGCGAGAAAAAGAAGGAAGCCCGCTGAAATGGATGGCACCGTCCTTGTCGCCGACGACGACCGCACGATCCGCACCGTACTGACCCAGGCGCTGACCCGCGCGGGCTGCAAGGTCCACGCGACCTCGTCCCTCATGACGCTTATGCGCTGGGTCGAGGAAGGGAAGGGCGACCTCGTGATCAGTGACGTAATCATGCCCGACGGTAACGGCCTTGATGCGCTGCCCCGGATTTCCAAGATGCGCCCCGGCCTGCCGGTCATCGTGATTTCCGCCCAGAACACCATCATGACCGCGATCCAGGCGGCCGAAGCGGAAGCCTTCGACTACCTGCCAAAGCCCTTCGATCTCCCCGACCTGATGAAGCGGTCAGCCAAGGCGCTGGACCAGAAACGCCGGGCCCCCAAGGTCGTCCTCTCGCCGCGCGAACCCGGTGACGACCTGCCGCTTGTCGGTCGCACCCCCGCGATGCAGGCGCTGTATCGCCTTGTCGCCCGCGTGATGAACACCGAGCTTGCGGTCCTGGTGACCGGCGAATCCGGCACCGGCAAATCGTTGATCTCCCGTGCGATCCACGACTTTTCCGACCGCCGCACACTGCCCTTTGTCGTCGCGCAAGCTGCTGACCTTGCCGGTATCGACGGCCCCGCGACGCTTCTGTCCCGCGCCCGCGGCGGCTCCATCGTGTTTGACGAGGTCGCCGATTACGACGCCGACACACAAGGCCGCGTGGTCCGGATGCTGGACATGCTGGGCGACAAGGCCCCCCGCGTGATGGCCACCAGCCAGACCGACCTCGCCGCCCGGATGGAGACTGGCCAGTTCCGCCAGGACCTCTACTACCGCTTGGGCGGGGTCACGCTGCACGTCCCCTCCCTGCGCGAACGGGTCGAGGATATCCCCCTTCTTGCCGACCACTTCCTCGCCAAGGGCGAACGGGACCTCGGCACCGTCCGCCGCCTCTCGCCACCCGCCGCCGACCTCATCCGCGCCTATTCCTGGCCCGGCAACGTGCGCCAGCTGGAAAACACCATCCGCCGCCTTCTCGTCACCGCCTCCGAAACCGACATCGCCCGCTCTGAGGTCGAGCTTGTTCTCGGCCAGCAGCCCAGCCCCGAGCCGATGACCGGTGTGGTCGACGGCGACAAGCTCTCGGCCTCTGTCGCTCGCCACCTCAAGCGCTACTTCGATCTCCACGGCGGCCAGCTGCCGCCCCCCGGTGTCTACCAGCGCATCCTGCGCGAGGTCGAACTGCCGCTGATCGAGATCGCTTTGGACGCCACCGCAGGCAACCAGGCCAAATGCGCTGATCTCCTGGGTATCAACCGCAATACGCTTAGGAAGAAGATCACCGAGCTCGACATCCGCGTGACCCGCCGCCGCAAGCTGATGTAGCGGGGCCACGCCGACCTGTGTCTTTTCGGTTTCACCCCGCCGCACATCAAGATATGGTGGCAAAGGGGGAGAAAACCCCCGGCTACAGGGCGGGTCACGGTTGGATCGGGCGGTTACCAGGGATGTCTGGCTGCGGTTTTCGCGCCTGCGGCGGCAGCGCCGGGTGCAGACCACCGTCACGCTTGGCATCGTGTTCCTCGGGCCGGTCCTTGCCGTCCTGACCTTCCTGGCGCTTGGCCCCTTGAACCGGGGCGCGGCCTCGCCGGGCCTGCGGCTGATCCTCCTTGCCGACCTCGTCTACGTGCTTCTCATCGCCGCCCTGGTCCTTGCCCGCGTCGCGCGCCTGATCGCCGACCGCCGCTCGAAATCCGCAGGCTCGCGCCTTCACATGCGCCTTTCCGGCGTCTTCATGCTGATCGCCCTGGTCCCAACCGTCCTTGTCGCCGTCTTCGCGGTCCTCTCGATCAATATCGGGCTTGAGGGCTGGTTCTCCGACCGCGTCCGCTCGGTCGTCGGCTCCTCGCTGTCGGCCGCCCAGGCCTATGAGGCGGTGCAGAAGGACGACCTTGCCGCCGACGTCTCCACCCTGTCCGGTTACCTGAACGACGCCAAACGCCAGAACGCCTTCCTGCGCGATGACCAGCTGCGCCCGCTTCTTTCCCAGGCGCAAGCGGTCGTCCAGCGCGGATTGAAAGAGGCTTACCTCGTCGACGGCACCGGTGCCCTGAAGACCCGTGGCGAACGGTCTTACCTCTTTGACTTCGAACCCCTGACCGAGGAACACCTGCGCCTCGCGCGTGAGGGCAACACCGTCCTGATCCCCGACTGGTCCAACAACGAGTTTCGCGCCCTGGTCCTGCTGGACGCCTACACCGACCGCTATATCTACGTCACGCGCGCCGTCGATGGCTCCATTCTGTCACTTCTCGACGAAACCCAGGAAACCGTGCAGCTTTACAACCAGCTGGAAAGCGAGCGCGGGCGGCTCCTGTTCAATTTCGGCCTGATCTACCTTGGCTTTGCCCTGATCCTGATCCTCGCCGCGATCTGGCTGGGCCTGTGGTTCGCCGAACGCCTCTCGCGCCCAGTGGGGCGGCTGGCGGGGGCGGCGGAAAGGGTAGGGGGCGGCGACCTTGACGTGCATGTCACCGAAGAAGAGGGCGACGACGAAATCGCCTCGCTCGGGCGGCTTTTCAACCAGATGACGCGCCAGCTGAAGGGCCAGCGCGAGGCGCTTCTGGAAAGCAATGCGCAGACCGAAACCCGGCGCCGCCTGTTCGATTCGGTCCTGTCGAACGTCACCGCCGGGGTCATCGGCCTCGATTCCGACGGCGACATCGACTTCGTGAACCGCGCGGCCGAGAAACTCCTCGACCTCTCCGGCGGTCGCGTCGATACCCCCCTCGCCGCCGCCGTCCCCGAATTCGCCGCCCTCTTCGACCGCCTGCGTGACGCGGGCACCAACGCTGTCCAGGAAGAGGTGCGCCTGACCCGCAAGGGCAAGCTCGAAAGCCTCCTCGTTCGCATGTCCACGCGCCGCAGCGACGAAGGCAACCTCGAAGGCTACGTCGTGGCCTTCGACGATGTGACCGACCTTGTCTCAGCCCAACGCATGGCCGCCTGGGGCGATGTCGCCCGCCGCAGTGCGCATGAAATCAAGAACCCGCTGACCCCGATCCAACTGTCCGCCGAACGCATCAAGCGCAAGTTCGCCTCCCAGGTCCGCGACCATGAGGATCTTGAGCAATACACCGACGTCATCGTCCGCCAGACCAACGACCTGCGCCGGATCGTCGACGAATTCTCCAAGTTCGCCCGGATGCCCGAACCCGACCGCCGCAACTGCGACCTTGCGGCCCTGCTGAAGGGCGCGGTCCTCCTCCAGGAAAACGGCCAGCCGGGCGTCCGCTTCGTCAAGGACATCCCGGCTGATGAACTTCACCTCGATCTTGACGCCACGATGATCGGCCAGGCCTTGACAAACCTCATCAAGAACGCCGGAGAAGCCATTGAAACGCTGCAGGAAAAGGGTGCCCCGGTGGGCTTTGTCCCAGAGATTCGCGTGACGCTTGCCGCCGACGACGCCGAAGCCGTGATCCGCATCATGGACAACGGCACCGGCCTGCCGCCCGACCGCGCGCGCCTCTTTGAACCCTACGTCACGACCCGCGAAAAGGGCACCGGCCTTGGCCTGCCCATCGTCAAGAAGATCATCGAGGAACACGGCGGCACGCTCGCCCTTCTCGACGCGCCGGTCTTTGACGGCAACACCCACCCCGGTGCTGCGGCCGAGATCAGACTGCCCCGCGCGACCCGCAAGCGCCCCCGCACCCACATCCCCTTGAAAGCCGCCCCGCCCGAGAAGCCCCAGGAGAAGGAGGCCCACACATGAGCATTCTTATCGTCGACGACGAACAGGACATCCGCGAACTGATTGGCGACATCCTGCGCGATGAAGGCTACGCCACCCGGCTTGCCGCCAACTCCGACGACTGCATGGCCGAAATCAACGCCGAACCTCCGGCGCTGATGATCCTGGACATCTGGCTGAAGGACAGCCGACTGGACGGGATCGACATCCTCAAGGCCGTAAAGCGCGACAATCCCGATATTCCCGTGGTGATTATCTCTGGCCACGGAAACATTGAAATTGCGGTCGCGGCGATCAAGCAGGGCGCCTACGACTTCATCGAAAAGCCGTTCAACATCGACCAGCTGATGGTCGTCGTCGCCCGCGCGATGGAAACCGCGCGCCTGCGCCGCGAGAATCAGGACCTGCGCCGCCGCGACGTGACCTCGGCCGAAATGGTCGGGTCTTCGCTTGCGTTCAAGACGCTGAAGGCGAACCTCGACAAGGTGACGAAATCGAACGCCCGCGTTATGCTGACGGGTGAGCCCGGCACTGGCAAGGAAATGGCCGCGCGCTACATCCACATGCATTCGAACCGCGCCTCCGCGCCCTTCGTGACCGTCTCTTCCGCCTCCATCGAACCCGAACGGATGGAAGAGGTGCTCTTCGGCCGCGAAACCCCAGAACGCGGGATTGAACAGGGGCTTTTGGAACAGGCGCATGGCGGGATCGTCTACTTTGACGAAGTCGCGGACATGCCGCTGGGCACGCAAGGCAAGATCCTGCGCGTGTTGACCGAGCAGCAGTTCTCCCGCGCGGGCGGGACTGACAAGGTCCGCGTCGACCTCCGCGTGGTCTCCTCCACCTGCCGCGACCTGCGCGTCGAAATCGCGCAAGGTCGCTTCCGGCAGGAACTTTACGACCGCCTCAACGTCGTCCCGATTGCCGTCCCCTCACTCGCCTCACGGCGCGAGGATGTGCCCGAACTGACCCGCCACTTCATCGACTGGTTCCACAAGACGCAAGGGTTGCCGAACCGCACCCTGTCCGAGGAAGCCAACACCGTCCTGCAGACGCTGCCCTGGCCCGGCAACATCCGCCAGCTTCGCAACGTGATCGAACGCATCCTGATCCTTGGCGACGGGGCAGGGCCCATCGATCCCGCCGAGATTCCGGGGACCGAGCCGAAGCCCGAAGCCGACAGCTCGCTCTCCCTCACCGGCACCATCGCGACGCTGCCCCTGCGCGAGGCGCGCGAGCTGTTCGAACGCGAATACCTCCTGACCCAGATCAACCGCTTTGGCGGCAACATCAGCCGCACCGCCAGCTTCGTCGGCATGGAACGCTCGGCGCTGCACCGCAAGCTGAAGTCGCTGGGTGTCGTGGGCTCAACCCGCGGGGGCAGGGGCGGCGGCGAGTTCGACGAATAGCGCCCTACGAGTTTTCGGCGAAAACTCGCTGAATTTTCGCAGAAAATTCGCAAGTTGCGAAGCGCCCCGCCTACAACTCGCGGAACCGCTTTTCCTGCCGCGCGGTCCACCGGACCGACACCCGGTGACCGCCCTCGGTCTCCACCTCCTCCTGCACGACGCCTTCCTCGTGCAGCCAGGCCCGCTTGCGGCCCTCGGCGAAACTCAGGTCCAGCACCCGTTCGGACTTCTCCTCGTCGAAGGCCTGGCTGATCGCCGCCAGCAGGCTGTCGACCCCTTCTCCCGTCACCGCCGAAATCGGAAACACCCGCTCTCGGCCCTCGGCATTCACTGCCAAAGCCGCGCGGGCTGACGCATCCACCAGGTCCAGTTTGTTCCACACCTCGAATTGCGGCACGGATGGCTTCACCCCAAGCGAGGTCAGGATCTCAGCCACGTCCTCGGCCTGCTCTGCCGTCTCGGGATGGCTGATGTCGCGGACATGCAGGATCAGGTCCGCCTCCAGCACCTCTTCCAGGGTCGCCCGAAACGCCGCCACTAGTTGCGTCGGAAGATCGGAAATGAACCCCACCGTATCGGACGCGATGATCTTGCGCCCTGACGGCAAAACAATCCCCCGCATCGTCGGGTCCAGCGTGGCAAACAGCATGTCCTTAGCCAGCACTTCGGCCCCGGTCATCCGGTTGAACAGCGTCGACTTGCCCGCGTTCGTGTAGCCGACCAATGCCACCAGTGGGAACGGCACCTTGCGCCGCGCCGCCCGGTGCAGCTCGCGCGTCCTGACCACCCGCTCCAGCTGCCGCTTGAGACGGATCACCTGATCGTCGATCGCCCGGCGGTCGCTTT
>JBGSVS010000488.1:0-3425 GCA_041752895.1 Tabrizicola sp. | reverse complement strand
GACCTCACCGCCCGGCTGGAAGCGCTGATGGAGGAGGACGCCGCCGCAAACCGCCCCTTCCGCGCGGCCGTCCTTAGCCAACGCCTCTCGCCCGATCACCTTCCTGCGCCCGGTTTTTTCCTGAAAGCGCAAGAGCTTGGCTATCTCATCACAGACCCCGCCGCGTTCGCAGCCGATCACCGCCAGCGATTAATCAGCACGTAACTCTTCGGTGCGATCCTCGCGCCAAAGGGAGACGTCGCATGAACCTGTACCATTGCATGATCGAGCTTCGGCCCGAAGCACGCTCAAGCCTATTCTCCGAGGCTTGTGCCCACTGGACGGGCTACCTGCAGTCGCACGGCCTGATAACCGGCTGGCGGCTCTTGCGGCGCAAGTTTGGCTCCGCGGGCCCGCACACCGACTTTCTGCTTGAGATGGAGGTTCCCGATCTCACCGCGCTCGACGCAGCTTTCTCGGCCCTCGGCAACAAGGCGGATGAAGCGACACAGCGCTATGAATACATGCACGGCATGGTCGCCCGGGCCGAGATCAGCCTCTATCGCCCCTTCCCGGACCCGGCCTAGACTGCACGCATTGCCTTGATCTGTCAGGCCCCGGCGGCTACATCCCGCCGCATGGAAAGCCTTCACATCATCGGCGGCGGTATGGCGGGGGCTGAGGCCGCCTGGGCCGCCGCGAACCTGGGCGTGCCCGTCGTCCTGCACGAAATGCGGCCCAAGGTCGCCACCTTCGCCCACCGGACCGGCGATTTCGCCGAAATGGTCTGTTCAAACTCCTTCCGCTCGGACGATCACGAACAGAATGCCGTCGGTCTGATCCATTGGGAAATGCGCGTGGCGGGCAGTCTGGTGATGGAAATGGCGCACCAGCACCGCTTGCCTGCCGGCGGGGCTTTGGCCGTCGACCGTGACCCTTTCGCCCGTGCGGTGACCGAAAAATTGAAGTCGCATCTGCTGATTTCCACGTCCTATGAAGAGGTTACCGAACTTCCCTCATCCGGTCACTGGATCATCGCCACCGGCCCTCTCACCAGCCCCGCCCTTGCGCAGTCGATTCGTGCGGCCACTGGTGCCGAGGCCCTGGCCTTCTTCGACGCCATCGCGCCTATCGTATACACAGACAGCATCAACATGTCCGTGGCCTGGCTGCAAAGCCGCTACGACAAGGGCGAAACGGAAGACGAGCAGAAAGCTTACATCAACTGCCCGATGAGCCGCGACCAGTATGAGGCATTCATCGACGCCCTGCTGGCGGCGGAAAAGACGGAGTTTCACGAAGGCGAGACGGCAGGCTATTTCGACGGCTGCCTTCCGATCGAAGTCATGGCCGAACGTGGCCGCGAAACGCTCCGCCACGGCCCGATGAAGCCCGTGGGCCTGACCAATGCGCACAAGCCGGATGAAAAGGCCTATGCCGTGGTGCAGCTTCGCCGCGACAACAAGCTGGGCACCCTGCACAACATCGTCGGTTTCCAGACCAAGATGAAATACGGCGCGCAAACCGCTGTTTTGAAAATGATTCCTGGGTTGGAGAGCGCAAGTTTCGCCCGCCTTGGCGGCATCCACCGCAACACGTTCATCAACTCGCCCACGCTGCTGGATGCGCAGATGCGGCTGAAGTCACGCCCGTATATACGCTTTGCCGGCCAGATCACCGGGGTCGAGGGCTATGTCGAATCCGCCGCGATGGGCCTTTTGGCCGGCCGGATGGCCGCGCAGGAAATTCTCGGTCGCGCGCTTCCCCCGCCACCGCCCGAAACCGCGATGGGGGCGCTTGTCACCCACATCACCGGCGGGGCCGAGGCCAAGACCTTCCAGCCAATGAACGTGAACTTCGGCCTCTTCCCCCCCATCGACGCCAAAGGTGGGCGCCGGGGTCGCAAGGATCGCTATAAGGCCTACACCGACCGTGCCAAGCTGGCCTTCACCGCATGGCTTACGTAACCCGCTTCGCGCCCAGCCCGACTGGCCCGCTGCACTTGGGCCACGCCTTTTCCGCCCTTACGGGCTTTGACCGCGCCAGGTCTGCAAATGGCAGGTTCCTTCTGCGCATCGAGGATACCGACCGCGCCCGGGTCCGCCCGGAGTACGAGGCGGGGATTTATGACGACCTTCACTGGCTTGACATCACTTGGGAGACCCCGGTGCGGCGGCAGTCAGAACACCTGCCAGCCTATGCCTCGGCTCTGGACGGGTTGATCCTGCGGGGCCTGTGCTATCCCTGCGGCTGCAGCCGTGCCGACATTCACGCCGCTCTCTCGGCCCCCCAAGAAGGCGTGACGCATCTGCCCCCCGACGGCGCGATCTATCCGGGTACTTGCCGACACCGCCCGATGTCATCGCGGACGCCAACCGATGCGATCCGCCTTGATCTTGAGAAGGCCCTACAAGTGTTGGATTTGCAAAGCCTTTCCTTCATGGAAACCGGGCCGGAGCACCCAGGACGGCACCAGCTTTCAAGCGCGCATCTGATTGGTCGGGTGGGCGACGTCGTCCTTGGCCGACGCGACGTCGGCGCAGCTGCCTATCATCTGTGCGTCGTGATCGACGACGCTTTGCAGGAAATCACCGAGGTGACGCGTGGCATGGACCTGTTCGAGGCCACCGAGATCCACGTTGTCCTCCAGCATCTCCTCGCCTTGCCCACGCCTGTCTACCACCACCACCGTCTGATCCGTGACGATCAAGGCAAACGGCTGGCGAAACGGGATGACGCACGGGCGCTCTCGAAGTACCGGGCCGACGGAGCGACCCCCGCCGATATCAGGCAGATGGTCGGATTACCAAACCCTTAACGTCCGCGACCAAGCCTTTGAATTCTCGAAATGTCTCAACTTTGTCCACCGTGGACAGGGGCCATGATCTCGACCTCTTCTCCGTCGCGGACCGCGGTATAGAAGCACGACCGCCGGTTGGTGTGACAGGCAGGCCCTTCCTGCTCGACCAGCACCAGCAGGCAGTCCCGATCACAATCGACCCGCAGTTCGACCAGCCTCTGGTGGTGCCCCGAAGTCTCCCCCTTGACCCAGAACGCCGCTCTGGACCGGGACCAGTAGGTGACCTTCCTGGTTTCCAATGTCCGGCTGAGCGAGGCTGCATTCATCCAGGCAACCATCAGGACCTCACCCGACCCCGCATCCTGTGCCACGCAGGGGATCAGCCCCGCGGCGTCATACTTTAGTCTGGCCGGGTCGAAGGGCATGGGCTTCTCCTTGGCAGGCGGACCTCGGGGGACTACATATGCGGCAACCGCAGGAATATCCATGAGCGACAGCGACCTCATCAAGCTCTACTCGACGCGCATCCTCGCGCTGGCCGCCGACATCCCGCATCTCGGACGTCTCGCCGCGCCGCAGGGCACCGCCCGCCGCCGTTCCCCCCTCTGCGGCTCCACCGTGACTGCGGATGTCGTGGTCAAGGACG
>JBGSVS010000487.1:0-1948 GCA_041752895.1 Tabrizicola sp. | reverse complement strand
GCGAGATGGTCAGCGATGTAGGGGCGCATGGAGTGGACGACCTCGACCGCGTCCGGGGCGAAAGTGTCGCCCCAAAGCGCGTCGGCCCCGATCAGCACGCTGGCCGGGTCGTGATAGGCCGCGCGGCCGAGCATGACTCCGTCGAGGCCTGCGTCGAGGAAGGCTTTCGCCTGCGCAAGGCTGGTGATCCCGCCGTTGATGCAGATGGTGAGGTCGGGGAAAAGGTGCTTCATCCGGAGGACAAGATCGTGGTCCAAGGGCGGGACCTCGCGGTTTTCCTTGGGAGAAAGCCCCTGCAGCCAGGCCTTGCGGGCGTGGATGATGATGTGGCGCACCCCTGCCCCGGCGAGCGTCTCGATGAACTGCGGCAGGACGGTTTCGGGGTCCTGGTCGTCGACGCCGATCCGGCATTTCACCGTGACAGGCCTATCGGTTTCGCCTTGCATCGCGCGGACGCAATCAGCGACAAGGACCGGGCGCTCCATCAGGACCGCGCCAAAACAGCCGGACTGGACGCGGTCGGAGGGGCAGCCGCAGTTCAGGTTGATCTCGTCATAGGCCCAGGCTTGGGCGATGCGCGTGGCTTCGGCCAGTTCGGCCGGGTCGGACCCGCCTAGCTGCAAGGCGACGGGGTGTTCGACGGCGGAGTAGTCAAGGAGCCGAGGTTTCGGGCCGTGGACAATAGCGGGGGCGGTCACCATTTCGGTATAGAGCATCGCCCGCCGGGTCATCTGGTGGTGAAAGACGCGGCAATGCCGGTCCGTCCAGTCCATCATCGGCGCCACGGAGAGGCGGTGGGCCTCTCGCGTGTTTGACGGTTTTCCTGGATCTGGTTCAACGCTTTTCATGCGCAATCGCATACGGGCAGCGGTCCGGTGGCGCAAGGATGGAAAGCGGCAGGCTTGCGCGTGGACTGCGGTCTTAGGCCGGGAAATGCCGGGGAAAGCAAAGGGAAAACGCGGTTCGAACCGTGCGGCGGCCTTCCTCGGGCTGGTAGGCGTTTTCGACCGTGATCAGGTCAAGCCAGGTCCCTTCGACGACAAGCCGCAGGATGCGGGCCGCGTGAACAGGGTCAATCGAATAGCCTCCGTCCCGAACCAGGGCCGCACAAAGCGCCTCCATCCGGGCAATCTGGGCCGCGTCCCTGTCGCCGCAGATGTCCTGATAGGCCGGCCGGCTTTGCGTCTCGCCACAGAAGGCGCACCAGGCTGCGAGGCGTTCCGGCGTCGTAACGGCGGGGTGAAAGTCGGCCTCGACCATTGCCAGCAGCTTGTCGGCAGGCCCCGGCCCCGCAGCAGCGACCGCCGCTTCCCAGTTCTGCTGATATTCGTCGGCAAGCTGGGCCAGGGTTTCGGACAGCAGGTTTTCCTTGGTTTCAAAGTGGAACAGCACAAGCCCGTGGCTGATCCCCGCCTTGCGTGCAACCTCGGTCAGCGTCAGCCGCGCAAGGCCCCTGGAAGCGATCACCGACAGCGTCGCCTCGATCACCTGCCGCCGTCGTTCGTCCCGCGCTAGTGTGCGCCGGGGCCGGTCCATCGTGTCTTCCACCGGGCATTCCTTTCGCATCGGAAAACTGATTGACAACTCAGTCAGTCGTTCGCGTATAGTCTTAACAGACCCGCCCGGCATTCCAAGGGGGATTGTCCCGGCAGGCGCTTTGGCGAGACCGCGATGACGATTGAGCTGCCGTTCCGCACCGAGCCTGTGCCCAACAGCTGGGACCGGGGGGGCCTGCCCGCCTGGACCTATCACTCCGAGGCGATCCTCGCACTGGAGCGGACCAGCGTGTTCCTGACGCATTGGCAGGTCGTGGGCCATGTCAGCGATCTGCCATCGGCGGGCGACTGGCTGAGCTTTGACATCCTGGGCGAGCGCGCAGTGGTCATGCGCGACCAGGACCGAACGGTGCGGGCGTTCCACAACCTTTGCCGCCACCGCGGCGCACGGG
>JBGSVS010000486.1:0-1696 GCA_041752895.1 Tabrizicola sp. | reverse complement strand
GGTGGCGAAGCAGCGCAGCGCGTGAGGGCGTCGGCGGACCGGACGGTGATCGAACTGACCTCGGACGCCCGGCGTCAGGCCGACGTGATCCGCGGTGAGGCCGATGCCGAACGCAACGGCATCCTTGCTGCGGCCTATGGTCAGGACCCGGAGTTCTTCGCTTTCATCCGGTCGCTGTCGGCCTACGAGACCAGCCTCAAGGGTGGGAATTCGTCGATCGTGATGCAGCCTGACAGCGAATTCTTCGACTATCTGCGGTCCGACGCAGGGCGCCCCAGCGGTGCATCGATCGGCCCGACCACGCCGGCGCCTGCTTCGCCGTGAGCGAAATCCTTCTGGCACTGGGTCTGGTGCTTGCGATCGAGGGGCTGGTGCTTGCACTGGCCCCTCGTCGTATCGAGGATGCCCTGCGGATGATCGCATCGCTTGGCATCGATCAGCGGCGGGGGATCGGGCTTGGCGCGCTGGCGTTGGGCGTGCTGATCGTCTGGCTTGTCCGGGGGGCGTGACGGCGGGAGCCGAATGAAACACATCTCACATGGCTTTGATGTGCCGCGACGGGGATTGCATTGCGAAGACCGTCCTCTAACTGTTTCTTCAGTAACGATGCGACAGGGTCCCCGGACGGGACGCCATCGTCGCCAGATCGCTTGAACAGGAGTTCGCACCGTGCCCGATCTCACCCCTTCCATCCGCTCTTCCCTGCGGTCCAGCACGCTTTTGGCGCTGGTCCTGGGCTTCGGTCTCAGCCTTGCTCCGGCGAGTGAGGTACAGGCCTTCGGCGCGCCGGAAAGCTTTGCCGAACTGGCTGAAAAGATCAGCCCCTCGGTCGTCAACATCACCACCAGCGCCATGATCGCAGGCCCCGCGGACGGCATGCCGATGGTTCCCGAAGGCAGCCCGTTCGAGGATTTCTTCGATGACTTCGGCGGCCCCGGACAGGGTGGCCCGCAACGGTCCGAGGCGCTTGGCTCCGGCTTCGTGATCTCGGAGGACGGCTATATCGTCACCAACAACCACGTGATCGAAGGCGCTGACGAGATCACCATCGAATTCTTCTCGGGCAAGAAGCTGAAGGCCAAGCTGGTCGGGACCGATCCGAAGACCGATATCGCGCTTCTGAAGGTCGAAAGCGACGTGCCGCTGGAATTCGTCAGCCTTGGCAACAGCGACCTGATGCGGGTCGGCGACTGGGTCATGGCGATGGGCAACCCGCTTGGTCAGGGCTTCTCGGTTTCGGCCGGGATCGTGTCGGCCCGGGGACGCGAGCTTTCGGGGTCCTATGACGACTACCTGCAGACCGACGCCGCGATCAACCGGGGCAACTCGGGCGGGCCCCTGTTCAACATGGACGGGCAGGTCATCGGCGTGAACACCGCGATCCTGTCGCCCAACGGCGGGTCGATCGGGATCGGCTTCTCGATGGCGTCGAACGTCGTCAGCAAGGTCGTCGTTCAGCTGAAGGAGTTTGGCGAGACGCGGCGTGGCTGGCTGGGTGTGCGCATCCAGGACATCACTCCCGAGATCGCGGAATCGATGGGTCTGACGGTAGCCTCTGGCGCGCTGGTGTCGGACGTGCCGGAGGGTCCGGCGAAAGACGCGGGCATCGTGCCGGGCGACGTCATCACCCGCTTTGCCGGGCAGGAGGTGTCGGATGCCGGCGACCTGACCCGCCGCGTGGCCGACGCGCCCATCG
>JBGSVS010000485.1:0-12789 GCA_041752895.1 Tabrizicola sp. | reverse complement strand
CCGCGCTCTGGATCGCCCATGTCCATGTCACCGACACCGAGGCCTACGCGAAATACGCCAAGGGTGCGACCGAGGCCATCGCGGCCCACGGCGGCGTCTTCCTCGCCCGTGGTGGCCGCTACGTGCAGCTGGAAGGCAACGACCGTCCGCGCAACGTGGTCGCCCGTTTCCCCAGCCTTGAACGGGCGGTGGAGTGCTACAACTCGCCCGCCTATCAGGCAGCACTTGCCCATGCGAAGGGGGCAAGCACCCGCGACCTGATGGTCGTCGAGGAGATCGAGTAGGGTTTTCCTTGATTTGACTGGATTTCGTCTCCCGGCCCGTTCGATTTCTGCTAGTGTGACAGAAAAATGAAGGCCAGGCAGATGATCCACACCACCAAGGGGGCACGCTGATGTGCCGCTGGGCCGCCTACACTGGCGCGCCGATCTTCCTTGAGGAGATCGTCAGCCGCCCCGGTCACTCCCTCATCCACCAAAGCCACTGCGCTACACAGTGCCACACGGCGATCAACGCGGACGGGTTCGGTATCGCCTGGTATGGCGAGAAGCCCGAGCCCGGCCTGTTCCGCGACGTGCTACCCGCCTGGTCGGACCCGAACCTGAAAAGCCTGACCGCGCTGGTGCAGTCGCACCTGTTCCTTGCCCATGTCCGCGCCAGCACCGGCACGGCCACCAGCCGCAACAACTGCCACCCCTTCACGCACGGGCGGTGGGCCTTCATGCACAACGGCCAGGTCGGCGGCTATGACTCCTTTCGCCGCGACGCCGACATGATGATCCCGGAAAGCCTGTATCCGCACCGCAAGGGCGCCACCGACAGCGAGGCCCTGTTTCTGGTGGCGATTGCCGAGGGTCTGGATGAGGACCCGCGCGGTGCGCTTGAACGCGCCGCCGCCCGCTTCATCCGCCTCGCCCGGCAGAAGGGCACAGCGCCGCATTTGCGGATGACGGCGGCGTTGTCTGATGGCCAGCGCCTTTTTGCGGTGCGCTATTCCACCGACGACGCAGCCCCGTCGCTTTATCACCGCTGGTCCGACACCAGGCAGGGCAGGGCGGTAGTGTCCGAACCGCTGGAGGCCGAAGAAGGCGGTTGGGAGGAAGTCCCGCCCTACAGTTTCTGCACCTTCGACGGCGAAACCGCGATGGTCGAGGATTTCATGCCCTGCCGTTTGGCCGCTGCGGCCTGACCGGGGCCAAATTCCTCAAGTAAGGAATTTGACAAGAATTTTACTTAAAATTCTTGGTCTTGGCCGCAGCTGTCACTCTTTCCGCGACTGGCGCTTGCGCTCGTTCGGGTCCAACAGACGCTTGCGCAGCCGGATGATCTTCGGTGTGACCTCGACCAGCTCGTCATCGTCGATATAGGCAATCGCCTCTTCCAGCGACATCTTGATGTGCGGGGTCAGGCGGACCGCTTCGTCGGTGCCAGAAGCCCGGACGTTGGTCAGCTTCTTGCCCTTCAGCGGATTGACCTCAAGGTCGTTCTCGCGCGAATGCTCGCCGATCAGCATGCCGACATAAACCTGTTCCTGCGGCCCGATGAACATGCGGCCCCGGTCTTCCAGGTTCCACAGCGCATAGGCGACCGAGACGCCGCTTTCGGTCGAGATCAGCACACCCTGTCGGCGACCCTGGATCGGGCCCTTGTGCGGGGTCCAGCCGTGGAAGATGCGGTTCAGAACGCCGGTGCCGCGCGTGTCGGTCAGGAACTGGCCCTGATAGCCGATCAGCCCGCGCGACGGGACATGCGCGATGATCCGGGTCTTGCCGACGCCTGCGGGCTTCATCTCGACCAGGTCGCCCTTCCGTTCGCCAGTCAGCTTATCGATGACGGCGCCGGAGTATTCATCATCGACGTCGATGGTGACTTCCTCGATCGGCTCGTTTCGGACCCCATCGATGTCCTTGAAGATCACGCGGGGGCGCGAGATCGACAGCTCGAACCCCTCACGCCGCATGTTCTCGATCAGCACGCCCATCTGCAACTCGCCGCGACCGGCGACCTCGAAGGAATCGCCGCCGGGGGTGTCGGCGATCTTGATCGCAACGTTGACCTCGGCCTCTTTCATCAGCCGGTCACGGATGACGCGAGACTGGACCTTGCTGCCATCGCGGCCCGCAAGCGGCGAGTCGTTGATGCCGAAGGTCACGGTGATGGTCGGCGGGTCGATGGGCTGCGACGGCAGGGCGGTGTCGACCTCGGGCGCGCAAAGGGTGTCGGCCACAGTGGCCTTGGTCATGCCCGCCAGAGTGACGATATCGCCTGCGACAGCCTCGTCGATGGAGGTCTGGGTCAGGCCGCGGAAGGCGAGGATCTTCGTCACGCGAAACTGCTCCAGCCGGTCGCCATCGCGCGACAGGGCTTTCAGCGTGGTGCCGGTGCCGATGCGGCCGGATTCGACGCGCCCCGTCAGGATGCGGCCAAGGTAGGGGTCGGCAGAGAGGGTGGTCGCCAGCATCGAGAAGGGCTCATCGACGCGGGCAAGGACCTTCGGCGCAGGGACGTGGCGGACGATCAAGTCGAAGAGGGCACCCAGGTCCTTGCGGGGGCCGTCCAGTTCCATGTCGGCCCAGCCCGAGCGGCCCGAGGCGTAGACGTGCGGGAAGTCCAGCTGGTCGTCGTCGGCACCAAGGTTGGCGAAAAGGTCGAACACCTCGTTCAGCGCGCGGTCGGGTTCGGCGTCGGGTTTGTCGACCTTGTTCAGGACGACGATGGGGCGCAAGCCCAGCGCCAGGGCCTTGGCAAGCACGAACTTGGTCTGCGGCATCGGGCCTTCGGCGGCGTCGACGAGAAGGCACACGCCGTCCACCATCGACAGGATCCGCTCCACCTCGCCGCCAAAGTCGGCGTGGCCGGGGGTGTCGACGATGTTGATCCGGGTCGAATGCCATTCCACCGAGGTGCATTTCGCCAGGATCGTGATCCCGCGTTCGCGTTCGATGTCGTTCGAATCCATCGCCCGTTCGGAGACAGCCTCGTTGGCACGGAAGGCCCCCGACTGCTTCAGCAGCTCGTCCACGAGGGTGGTCTTGCCGTGGTCGACGTGGGCGATGATCGCGATGTTGCGCAGTTCCATGGGGTCCGTCCTATAGGGTTGGCGGGGCCTTACAGGGTTTTCCGGGTGCTGGCCAGAGGGGCTGAAGCGTCCACGCAGGACGGAATTTCGTTCCGTTTCAAATCAAGGGGTTGGCTGTGGGCGTTTGTGAAATCTTAACCTCTGACGCCGCAGGTCAAGCCGCGATATAGCGGTCCCGGCGGTGGTTCACGGCGAGGAAGAGCGAGAAGACCGCAGCCCCGACGAAACTGTAAGCCAGGGTGTCGATGGGCAGGATCATCGCGGCGAGGCCGAAGATCACCACATCCGACAGAAGCTGCGCGTGGCCTGCGGGAAAGCCGGTGCGGTCCTGAAGCTCGATCCAGAGGATGGAGAGCCCGCCGAAGCTGCCCCCGTGCCGGATCGCCGCAAGGGCCGCGATGCCGAAGAGAAGACCGAAAAGGACAGCGGCAAGGGTGGGCTCGATCCGCCCAAGCTCAAGCCAGTTCGGCAGCACGGCGACAAGGGCCGAAAGGGCTGCGGTGATCGCAAGCGTCCGAAGCGCAAAGCGCGGGCCCATCCGCCGCCACGCAAGGCCAAGAAAGGGCAGGGTGACCGCGAAGTAGACGGCCGGAAAGGGCAGGCCGCTGACATGGGCGATCAGCACCGCAAGGCCGGTTGTCTGGCCGGTGACAAAGCCCATGTGGGTCAGGATATGCATCCCCAGTGCCGCCATGACGACGCCGAAGCCGACCCCCTGCACGTCATCGACCGCCGAGTGGCGGGGATGGTCGGCAATCTGGTCGGCACGGTCGGGCACTGGTGGCTCCTGTGGATAGATAGGTCATACACTCTGTCATAGTTAACGTCAATAAGATTGACCTATATTTCCGGGAAACAAAAAGGGCCGGAAGTTTCCCTCCGGCCCCCAATCCTTGCAAAGCTGCGCTGTGGCGCACCCTACGGCAGTTACCCCTTCAGCGCCTTGTTCAGGTAGTCGTCCACCTTTTCCAGATAGCCCATCGTGGTCAGCCACTTCTGGTCCGGCCCCACCAGCAGCGCCAAGTCCTTGGTCATGTGGCCGTCTTCCACGGCGTCCACGGTCACCTTCTCCAGCGTGGTCGCAAAGCGCATCAGGGCGTCGTTGTTGTCCAGCACCGCGCGGTGCTTGAGGCCGCCGGTCCAGGCGTAGATCGACGCGATGGAGTTGGTCGAGGTCGCCTTGCCCTTCTGATGCTCACGGTAGTGGCGGGTCACGGTGCCGTGGGCAGCTTCCGCCTCGACGATCTTGCCATCGGGCGTCATCAGGACCGAGGTCATCAGACCAAGCGAGCCGAAGCCCTGTGCCACGATGTCGGACTGCACGTCGCCGTCATAGTTCTTGCAGGCCCAGACATAGCCGCCCGACCATTTCAGCGCCGACGCCACCATATCGTCGATCAACCGGTGTTCGTAGGTGATGCCCTTGGCCTTGAACTGGTCGGCGAATTCGGCGTCGAAGACCTGCTGGAAGATGTCCTTGAAGCGGCCGTCATAGGCCTTGAGGATGGTGTTCTTCGTCGACAGATACACCGGCACCCCGCGCTGGAGGCCATAGTTCAGCGAGGCGCGGGCGAAGTCGGTGATGCTGTCGTCAAGGTTGTACATGCCCATGAAGACGCCAGCGGAGGGGGCGGAGTAGACGTCCTTTTCGATCACCGTTCCGTCGTCGCCGACGAATTTCATCGTGAGCTTCCCCTTGCCCGGGAAGCGGAAGTCGGTCGCGCGGTACTGGTCGCCAAAGGCGTGGCGGCCGACGACGATGGGCTGGGTCCAGTGCGGCACAAGGCGCGGCACGTTCTTGCAGATGATCGGCTCGCGGAAGATCACGCCACCCAGAATGTTGCGGATCGTGCCGTTCGGCGATTTCCACATCTGCTTCAGGCCGAACTCCTCGACCCGCTGCTCATCCGGGGTGATCGTCGCGCATTTGACGCCGACGCCGTATTGCTTGATCGCGTTGGCCGCGTCGATGGTGATCTGGTCGTCGGTGCGGTCCCGCTCTTCGATCCCGAGGTCGTAGTATTTCAGGTCGATGTCGAGATAGGGCAGGATCAGCTTTTGCTTGATGAAGTCCCAGATGATCCGGGTCATCTCGTCGCCATCGAGCTCGACGACGGGGTTGGCTACCTTGATCTTCGACATTGGTCTCTCCGGTTCGGGGATTCGTTGCGAGCGGTCATAGCGGAAAAACCGGGCCATGGGAAGTGCGGTATGCGATTGTATACCGTGATGCGTCGGCTCTTCCCGGACCGCTCGTCGATGACTTCGTCTCTCCTCGCTGGAGTGGTTCTCCGACGAGAAGCCAAGGGCGTGACGCGGGAGGTCAGGAGAACCAGGGTTGCACCTTTTCCTTGACCCAGTCCCACAACCCGGGCGCACCCTTGGCGATCTTGCTGCCCACGCGGGCCTCAAGCTGGTCGTAGGTGACGTTGTAGGTCGCCCAGGTCCCGCCGCCCGACATAAGGTTCGCCATCACCGGCTGCACGCGGTCGAGGGACTTGGCGAAAAGGGCGTCGGGGGACTGGGCCGCCTCGAATTCTTCCCACAACGCACGAAGATCGGTCGCCAAGTCGCTGGGAAGAAGCCCGAATATCCGGTCGGCGGCCTTGGCCTCGGCGGCCTGCGTCTCGGCTGACGCATGGGCCTGGCCGTTCTGCGAATGGATCGGCACGTCGCCGACGTCAATCTCCACCAGGTCGTGGATCAGCAGCATCCGGATCACCCGGTCAATCGACACCCCCGGCGTGGCCTGATCGGCCAAGACCAGCGCATACAAAGCCAGGTGCCAGGAATGCTCGCCCGAGTTTTCGGGCCGCGACCCATCCACCAGCGTCGTCGCGCGCAGGACGGATTTCAGGCGGTCGGCCTCGTTCAGGAAGGCGAACTGGGCCTCCAGCCGGTCGGTCATGCGGGACTGCCGGTCAATGACCCGAGCCGAAGATTTCCGGCGGCGCTTCGGCCGCATCGGACGCATCCGGCACCGGCAGGTTCCCACGTTTCGCACCCAATGCGCGCTCCAGGAATTCGCGGCCCCGGCGTTCGGCAAGACGCACGCGGATCGAGGTCATGTAGGACTCGTAGAACGTCGGCGAGGCCGCCATCAGCACCTCGCCGACCTTTTCATAAAGCCGGTCATCGCCCAGTTCGATCTCGGCGGCAAGAACGTCATCGGCCAGCTTGTCGGCCATCAGCTGCAGCGCGGACATTAGCGGGTGGCCTCCGTCATCCTCCGACGGACATAGTCGGAGACCGTCTGGATCATCGGTTGCATATGCGCCTCTTCGTCCTTGAAGAAGTGGTCCGCGCCCTCGATCTCGGTATGGGTGATGGTGATGCCCTTCTGCTCGTGCAGCTTGTTCACCAGGGACTTGGTGTCCTTCGGTGGTGCGACCTTGTCGGCAGTGCCGTTGATGATCAGGCCCGAGGACGGGCAGGGGGCGAGGAAGCTGAAGTCGTAAAGGTTCGCGGGCGGGGCGACTGACACGAAGCCGGTGATCTCAGGCCGGCGCATCAGAAGCTGCATGCCGATCCAAGCGCCGAAGCTGAACCCCGCGACCCAGCACTGTTTGGAGTTCTGGTTCATCGCCTGCAGGTAATCCAGCGCCGAAGCGGCATCCGACAACTCGCCAATCCCCTGGTCATACTCGCCCTGGCTGCGCCCCACGCCGCGGAAGTTGAAGCGCAGGACGGTGAAGCCCAGATTGTAGAAGGCGTAATGCAGGTTGTAGACCACCTTGTTGTTCATTGTCCCGCCATAGGCCGGGTGCGGGTGCAGCACGATGGCGATCGGCGCGTCACGGTCCTTTTGCGGATGGTAGCGGCCTTCCAGGCGTCCGTCGGGGCCGGCAAAGATAACCTCGGGCATTGCACTCTTCTCATGCGGGAGCGTGCGATTTCTTGACGCTTTCGCTCGGCTAAACTAGAACCGTTCTAAAGCGGGCCAACAGGGGACCGGCTTTTCGGGGCTTGTTTGAGGTAATGCGCGGCGCGCGTGGCGTCAATGCGATTGCATTGGCCCGACGCGGCAGGAGGCGGGAATGAAGCTATCGACCAAGGGGCGCTATGCGATGGTTGCGCTGGCCGACCTCGCGTTGGCGCAAGGCAACGATCTGGTGTCGCTGGCGGCGATCTCCAAGCGTCAGGACATCTCGCTTCCGTATCTGGAGCAACTATTCGTCAAACTGCGCCGGGCAGGCCTGGTCGAAGCGGTGCGGGGGCCGGGGGGCGGCTACAAGCTTGCGCGCAGTGCCAATGACATCCGCATCTCCGAGGTGATGGAGGCGGTGGAGGAAACCGTCGACGCCATGCACACCGGGGCAGGGGCGTCGGGCGGGCTGTCGGGGTCACGCGCCCAGTCGCTGACGAACCGGCTTTGGGAAAGCCTTTCCGCCAACGTCTATGTCTTCCTGCACCAGGTGCGGCTGTCGGATGTGGTGAAGAACGACCTGACCCCGTGCCCGGCGGTGCCGAACCTCTTCCGCGTGGTCGATGAGGAATGACAGAGCAGCGCCTCTGGTTGGCCGCGGGGGTTTCACACCCCCGCACCCCCGTGGAGTATTTCTTCCAAGAGGAAGCGGTATGACGCGGCTCTATCTCGACTGGAACGCGACCGCGCCCCTGCGCCCCGAGGCGAAGGCAGCGATGATCGAGGCGATGGAGGTGGTGGGCAACCCCTCATCTGTCCATGCCGAGGGGCGGGCGGCGAAGGCGCTGCTGGAACGGTCGCGGGCCAAGATTTCGGCGGCCTTGGGGGCGGACGGGGCGGATATCGTCTTTACCTCGGGCGCGACCGAGGCGGCGGCTTTGGCTTGCGGGGGGCGCGGGCTGGTCTGCGCGGGCGTGGAGCATGACGCCGTCGCGGCTTGGTGTGATGCCAGCCTGCCGGTAAACGGGCAGGGCAGGGTAGAGGTCGCTGATCCCGCCCGGTCTGCGCTGCAAATGGCAAACTCCGAAACCGGGATCCTGCAGGACTTGCCCGCGGGCCTTGCCGTCAGCGATCTGACGCAGGCCTTCGGGAAGGTGCCCCTGGCGTTCAACTGGCTGGGTTGCGAGATGGGCCTTGTCAGCGCCCACAAGCTGGGTGGGCCCAAGGGCATCGGCGCGCTTTTGGTGCGGCAAGGGGTCGAGGTTCCGCCGCAGCTGAGGGGCGGCGGGCAAGAGATGGGCCGCCGTGCCGGCACCGAAAACCTGATCGGCATCGCCGGTTTTGCTGCCGCCGCCGAGGCCGCCGCGCGGGATCTTGCCGCAGGGGTCTGGGACGAAGTGGCCGAACTTAGAAATATTCTAGAATCAGAGTTGTCGGCCCCAGCATTCGAGACTATTTCTGTCGGGAATGGGGTTCCGCGCCTGCCGAATACCCTGTGTCTGATCGCTCCGGGCTGGCGCGGCGAGACTCAGGTGATGGCGATGGATCTTGCCGGGTTCGCCGTTTCGGCCGGGTCCGCCTGTTCCAGCGGGAAGGTGCGGGCAAGCCGGGTCCTGACCGCGATGGGCTTTGATGACGGCCTGTCGGGCCAGGCGATCCGGGTCTCGATCGGACCCGGGGTAAGACAAGACGACGTGCTGCGGTTCGCCAAGACCTGGACCGCCGCCTATGCCAAGGCCCGCGCGCGGGCTGCCTGAAAGGAAACGCCGATGACCATGCTGGAAACTGTCGATGGAACCGAGGTGCGCGAAGGCGTCGACCGCGAGACGATCGAGACCGTCCAGGCGATGTCCGGCAAGTACAAATACGGCTGGGAAACCGACATCGAGATGGACTATGCCCCGAAGGGGCTGAACGAGGATATCGTCCGTCTGATCAGCCAGAAGAACGGTGAACCCGAGTGGCTTTTGGACTGGCGGCTGGACGCTTACCGACGCTGGGTCAAGATGGAAGAGCCGCATTGGGCGATGCTGAACTACCCTGAAATCGACTATCAGGACCAGTTCTACTACGCGACGCCGAAGAGCATGGCGAAGAAGCCAAAGTCGCTGGACGAGGTCGATCCGAAGCTATTGGCGACCTACGCCAAGCTGGGAATTCCCTTGAAGGAACAGATGCTTCTGGCCGGAGTTGAAGGTGAAGCCGAGCCGCGCAAGGTTGCGGTGGACGCGGTGTTTGACTCTGTGTCGGTGGGCACGACCTTCAAGGCGGAATTGGCCAAGGCTGGCGTGATCTTCTGCTCGATCTCCGAGGCCGTGCGGGAGCATCCCGAGCTGGTGAGGCAGTATCTGGGCAGCGTCGTGCCGCCGACAGACAACTTCTTTGCCACGCTGAATTCGGCGGTCTTCAGTGACGGCTCTTTCGTCTACATCCCCAAGGGCACCCGCTGCCCGATGGAGCTGTCGACCTACTTCCGCATCAACGCCGAGAACACCGGCCAGTTCGAACGTACCCTGATCGTATGCGACGAGGGTGCCTATGTCAGCTACCTGGAAGGCTGCACCGCGCCCAAGCGTGACACCAACCAGCTGCACGCGGCCGTGGTGGAAATCGTGATCCTGAAGGACGCCGAGGTGAAATACTCGACGGTGCAGAACTGGTATCCGGGCGACGAGAACGGGGTCGGCGGGATCTACAACTTCGTCACCAAGCGCGCCGATTGCCGGGGCGACCGGGCCAAGGTGATGTGGACGCAGGTCGAAACCGGGTCGGCGATCACCTGGAAGTATCCATCCTGCATCCTGCGTGGCGATGATTCCCAAGGTGAGTTCTATTCCATCGCCATCGCCAACAACGCCCAGCAGGCCGATACCGGAACCAAGATGGTCCACCTTGGCAAGCGGACCAAGTCGCGCATTGTATCGAAAGGCATCTCGGCGGGACGAGCGCAGAACACCTACCGGGGGCTGGTGTCCATGCATCCGAAGGCCAAGGACAGCCGCAACTACACGCAGTGCGATAGTCTACTGATTGGCGACAAATGTGGGGCACACACGGTGCCTTACATCGAAGTGCGCAACAATTCCTCGCGGGTGGAGCACGAGGCGACCACGTCGAAGGTTGACGATGACCAGCTGTTCTACTGCCGTTCGCGTGTGATGGACGAGGAAGAGGCTGTCGCCCTGGTGGTGAACGGCTTCTGCAAGGAGGTCCTGCAGGCCCTACCGATGGAATTCGCGATGGAGGCGCAAAGCCTCGTCGCGATCAGCCTGGAAGGCTCGGTCGGCTGACCTCTCGATGGCTGAAGCGCGCGCATATGCCCAACCGGATGCAGAGCGGCCCGAGGTCGTTCTGGTCTCGGCCATGCGCAACGAGGGGCCGTTCCTGCTGGAATGGATCGCTTATCACCGGGTGATCGGGGTGGACCGGGTTGTCGTTGTCTCGAACGGGTCAACGGATGGGTCGGATGAGTTGTGCGAAGCGCTGGCCGCGGGGGGCGAAATCAGCTTTCTGCGCACCACTCCGGGCTGGGGTGTGGCACCACAAGAGGCTGCCGTGCGGGCCTTCGAGGCCGAGGTCGGCTATCGCGCCGGGGCGTGGTATCTGTGGCTTGATGCCGACGAGTTCCTGAATGTCCACGTCGGCGACCGCAGCGTGCAGGCGCTGATTGCGGCCTTGGGCCAGGCGCAGGCGCTGATGCTGAACTGGCGGCTGTTCGGCTCGGGCGGGAACGACAGCTTTTCCGGACGGCATGTATCTGGTGCCTTTGTCGGGGCCTCGAAGTATGGGTTTGTTGCCAATCTGGAAACAAAGCCCATGTTCCGCCACGGGGCCGCAGTGGCTGGTTTCGCGGCGAATGCGGCCGGACTGCCGCGCCTGGTGCCGGGCGCAGGTGCCACGGCGGACGATTGCCTTGGCGGGAACGGCAAGCCGCTGGACCTGACCGCGCCGCGCACGACAGCGTGGCTGGACGGCCGTCCGATCGAGGGTCGCAACAACCTTGCCTCGCGGCGTGAATTCGGCTGGGACCTGGCGCAGATCAACCACTATTCGGTCCGCACTCCCGACCATTTCCGCCTGAAGGCCGCGCGGGGCCGGGGCATGGTCTCGACCGGGCCGAAACGGCCTAACGTGCGGCACACGCCCAGTTATTTCGACCGCTTCGACCGGAACGAGGCCGAGGACAGGTCGATCCTGCACTGGGAGCAGGCGGTTTCGGACAAGATCGACCGGCTTCTTGCCCTGCCCGGCGTCGCGGCTGCCAAGGCCGAGGTGGACAGGCGGGTCGCGGCCGCGCTGGCCGAGACCTGGGAGGTGGTCGAGGATGACGACGACGCCGAGACGGAAGAGACCGGGGCAGTGGAACAAGTCGTCCTGCGGGGCATGGAGGCAGAGATGGAGCCTGAAACCGAAGCGCCAAGCTTTGAACTGACGTTTCGCCCGAAAGAGCGCCGTCTCTTGACCCATTATTACCAGAATGCGGAAACAATCCTTGAGTACGGCAGTGGCGGCTCGACCGTGCTCGCGGCCGAGCAGGGCAAGACCGTGTTCAGCGTCGAAAGCGATCAGGACTGGGCCGACCGGATGGCGAGCCACGTCTCTACCATATCGGACAAGGCCCACGTCCATTGGGCCGATGTCGGCCCCACCGGACCCTGGGGCGTGCCGATGAAGCCGCGCGAGTTCCGCAAGTTCCATGAATACGCGCTGTCGGTCTGGGACCGCCCGGATTTCGTCGCCCCCGACCTTGTGCTGATCGACGGCCGCTTCCGTGCGGCCTGCCTAGTCGCCGTGATGCTGCGCACTCCGAAGCCCGTAACCGTCCTGTTCGACGACTACCTCAAGCGGCGCTACTACCACGGGGTTGAAGGCCTCGCCCGCAAGGAAGAACTGGTCGGCCGCATGGCCCGCTTTACCGTCACCCCCGGCGCGATCCCGCCCGAGATGGCCACCCAGGCTATCGGTTGGTTCACCGATCCGCGTTGAGATAGAGAAGACAGAAAAATGCTTGAAATCAATAACCTGCACGTCAAACTTCAAGAAGAAGACAAGGTGATCCTCCGTGGGGTCGACCTCAAGATCGGCGCGGGCGAGGTCCATGCCATCATGGGGCCGAACGGGTCGGGGAAGTCGACGCTGTCCTATGTCTTGTCGGGTCGCGACGGCTATGAGGTGACGGCTGGCTCGGCTACGCTTGAAGGCCACGAACTTCTGTCGATGGAACCGGAAGAACGCGCGGCTGCGGGCCTGTTTCTGGCCTTCCAGTATCCGGTGGAGATCCCCGGCGTCGGCAACATGACCTTCCTGCGCACAGCGGTGAACGCGCAGCGCAAGGCGCGCGGCGAAGAGGAACTCAGCGCCGGCGACTTCCTGAAACTGGTCCGAGAAAAGGCCAAGACGCTGAAGATCGACGCCGAGATGTTGAAGCGTCCGGTAAACGTCGGCTTTTCGGGGGGTGAGAAAAAGCGAAACGAAATCCTCCAGATGGCGATGCTGGAACCCCGGATGTGCATTCTGGATGAGACGGACTCGGGCCTCGATGTCGACGCGATGAAGCTGGTAGCGGACGGCGTGAACGCCTTGCGCAGTGCGGGGCGGTCCTTCCTTGTCATCACGCACTACCAGCGGCTTCTGGACCACATCCGCCCTGACGTCGTCCACATCATGGCAGCGGGTCGGATCATCAAGACCGGCGGGCCAGAGCTTGCGCTGGATGTCGAGCAGAACGGCTATGCCGACATCCTGAACGAGGTGGGCTGATGGCGCTTCCCAAGGCAAAGGAGGATGCGCTTGCGCTGCGTCTGGCAGCCCTTCCGGCGCTGTCGGGCAAGGGTTGGCTGGCTGC
>JBGSVS010000484.1:0-9002 GCA_041752895.1 Tabrizicola sp. | reverse complement strand
CGGAGGGCCGACCTCTGCGACGACCTTGGCGATGACCGTGCGGACCGAAGCCCAGATGTCGGACGCCGACTGCTCGGCCCAGCCGGGCTGCGGGTAGCTGGTGGTCAACGGTGCCGAGGCGCGGGCAAGGACTTGCCCCTGATCGTCGATCACCAGCGCCTTGGTGTTCGTGGTGCCCTGATCAATGGCAAGGACGCGCATCGTCAGCCCTTGCGAAGCAGCGCGCGGTGGGCGGCGGCGCTGATGCCTTCGGGGCTCAACCCGTATTCCTTGAACAGCCAGTCGACGGATCCGGTCGGCAGAAAGCCCGGGAAGCCGACCCGTTCGACCGGGACGGGCCGGTGGCCTGCCGTAAACTCAGCCACCGCACCGCCCAGCCCGCCCCGGACCGAGGCTTCCTCGACCGTGACGATGGCCCCGGTCGCGGCAGCTGCGTGAAGCGCATCTTCGTCCAGCGGGTTGATAGTCGAGAAGTTGAGCACGCGGGCAGCGATGCCTGTCGCCTTCAGCGCGTCAGCTGCAGCGGCGGCCAGGTGGACGGTGGTGCCACAGGCGATGATCGTCAGGTCGCCCCCGTCGCGGACCACCTGGGCCCGGCCCGGGCGGAAGGTGCGGTTCGGGATGTCGAGATCGGGGACCGGCATCCGGCTTAAGCGCAGGTAGACCGGGCCTTCGTGTGCGGCTGCCCATTTCACCGCCTCGGCGGTTTCCCAGGCGTCGGCGGGGACGATGACCGACAGGTTTGTCAGAGGCCGTAGCCAGGCGAAATCCTCGATCGAATGGTGGGTCGCGCCGAGTTCACCGTAAGCAATGCCCGAGGATTGGCCGACAAGCTTCACGTTGAAGTTCGCATAGGCGATGTCGGCCTTCACCTGTTCCAGCGCGCGGCCGGTGATGAAACAGCTTGCTGCCGAGACAAACGGGATGCGCCCGCCGTTCGCCAGCCCCGCGCCGACGCCGACCATCACCTGCTCGGCGATGCCGACGTTGATGACGCGTTCGGGGAAGCGCTTCTGAAAGCTGTTCAGCTTGGAGGACCCGACCGAGTCGTTGACGACGGCGACGATGCGGGGATCGGTTTCGGCCAGATCTTCCAGCGTCTTGACCCAGCTGTTCCGGCAATCCTGGAACCCGGCGGCGGTGGGGGCGGCATGTGCCATCAGACGAGTTCCTTCATGGCTTGGGCATATTGCGCATCGTTCGGCACACCGTGGTGCCACGAGGCGACGTTTTCCATGAAGCTGACGCCCTTGCCCTTGATCGTGTTGGCGATCACGCAGCGCGGCCTAGTCCCCGGGGCGGCCCCCAGCACAGCGAGAAGGGCCGCGGGATCGTGGCCGTCCACCTCTGCCACGTCGAAGCCGAAAGCGCGATACTTGTCGTCCAGGGGATCAAGGCCCGAGGTTTCCTCGGTCCCCGCGCCCTGCTGCAGGCGGTTGCGGTCGATGATCAGCGTCAGGTTCGCAAGCTTGCGGTGGCCGCAGACCATCGCGGCCTCCCAGTTCGACCCCTCCTGCTGTTCGCCGTCGCCGGTCAGCACGAAGGTCCGGTAGGTCGCACCGGTAATCTGGCATGCGATGGCGATGCCGGTTGCGACCGGGAAGCCGTGACCAAGGGGGCCGGTGTTGGTTTCCACTCCGGCCAAGTAGTTGCGGTTCGGGTGGCCGTTCAAAAGCGATTTCGGCTGCATGTAGCTGGACAGCCAGTCTTCGGGGAAGTAGCCCGCCGCACAAAGCGCGGAATAGAGCGCCCCCGTGGCGTGGCCCTTGGACATGACAAAGCGATCACGCCCGGCCCAGTCGGGGCGTTTCGGGTCATAGTTCAGCACGCCGAAATACAGCGTCGCAAGGATGTCCATCGCCGAGAAGTCGCCCCCCGGATGCCCGAGTTGCGCGCGATGCACCATCGTGAAAGCCGTCCGCCGCATCCACAGCGCCTTTTCCCGGATCAGCGGGACCTTGTCGTTCGTCAGCATGTTCCTAGAACCGGTTCGGGTGAAAAAGTTGCGGCTCGGGCTCGGCCCCATGGTGATAGATCGGCCAGCCGAGATAGCGCGTGACGGCCTCGTTCACCACATCGGCGTGGTGGCCGCGCACCATGGCGACGTGGTGTTCAAAGCCGTTCTGGGTGACAAAGCGCAGAAGTTTCCGCAGGCCCTGGACGCGGGTCGTGGCGATGCCGCCGTCCATCGCAAAGGGATGATCGGTGAACTCCCCCTGACCAAGATAGCACTTCACCGTGCCGCGCCTGTCGTCGGTGGACAGGCGGAAGTAGGTCATCGGCCCCGGCTTGACCTTGCCCTTGACCGCGCCAAAGCACTTGGACCGGCCGATGGTCTCGCCCAGCACGTCCAGCTCACCCACTTCCGGAGTGTCGCCGATGAAGGATTTCGGGTAGTTGCCGCAATGGGTGCAGACGCAGAGGTCTTCCTCATAGGCGTAGTTGTTGTTCCAGTCGAGGATCGCCGGCGGCGCGCCCGAGGCCAGCGCAAGGGCATACATCGACAAGGCACCCATTATGTCGACCTCACAGGCCGATGGCATCAGGTCTTCGCCCATCATGCTCATCGTCAGGCAGGTCGCACAGCCGAAGTTGTCCTGCAAACTGCGCCAGCACTGGATGGCACTGGCGTCACAGCCGTTGTCGGCGATCCAGCGATTGACGGCGAGGGTCCAGCGCGCCTGTTTCTCGATCTGCGCGGGCTGGATGTGGGCGGGGATTTTCCCATAGCCCTTCACCTTTTCCAGCGTGGTCAGCAGGGCCGGGTCATCGTTCTGGATGGCAGCTGCGGCCCCCATCATCTCGGACAGGTCCACGGTCACCACGGTCACCCCTGCGGCCTGCAGCAGCTTTTCGCTGTAGCGCATTGTCTGAAATGCACCGGTCCGCGCCCCGATGGAGCCAAGGCGGGCGTTGCGAAGGCCCCGCACAGTGCGGCAGGTGCGGGCAAAGCGGTCAAGGTCGCGGCCGAACTCCTCGCCCCAGGTGTCGCAGGTGTGGTTCGTGGTCTCAGAGAAGGGGACGCCGTATTGCCAGAAGTTGTTGGTGACGCTGATCTTGCCGCAAAACGCGTCGCGGCGTTCCGAGACGGAGACTTTGCTGACCTCATCGTTCGACGCCTGCAACAGGATCGGCACGTTCAGCCGGGCGCGGTTGACCAGTTCGGCCACCGCGATTTCGTCACCGAAGTTCGGCAGGCAGATCACCAGACCGTCAATCCGGTCCGCGTTCGCCTTGAAGTGGGCAGCGTAAAGGTCGGCGTCGGCGATGGACTGGACCGCGCCGTTGGCCGTGGCCTCGAACGGCAGGATCACCGCGTCGATGTTCAGCTTCGCAAGCTGCGCCAGTACGTCGTCCCGCGCATCCTTGCAGGGGGCGGGGCTAAAGAAGGCCCGGCTGCCAATCACGACACCAAGGCTGATCCTGCGTTGAAAGATGCTGGCCATTTTCCCCCTTCCGGCCTTTGGCGATCCGCCAGAAGGCACTTTCGAATACTTTCGGTTTCTGCGTTTCTATCGCGCACTCCATCACGATGCAAGCCGCTAGGCCGTCCCGCCCCGCCAAACCGGATGTTCCCGTAGCAAGGACAATGCTGCAAGCGAAAATATCGCTAGCGTTAGAAAGTATTTGACAATGATACGCGAGAACAGGATGCATTTAACGCATCGATTCGAATCTTTTCGACATCGTTTGAAAGGGAGGACATCATGAATCTGAACCGCCGCCTCTTCGTGGGCAGCCTGACTGCTGCTGTCTCGGGCATCCTGCCGACGCTGTCCCTGGCGCAGGCCAAGGGCACCATCGCGATCATCACCCCCAGCCACGACAACCCGTTCTTCAAGGCCGAGGCCGACGGCGCCGCCGCCAAGGCGGTGGAGCTTGGCTATGAAGCCATGGTGCTGGTCCATGACGATGACGCCAACAAGCAGAACGAACTTTTCGACAGCGCCATTGCTGCAGGCGTGAAGGCGATCATCCTGGACAACGCCGGGGCCGATGCGTCGGTCGCCGCTGTGCAGAAGGCCAAGGACGTGGGCATCCCCAGCTTCCTGATCGACCGCGAGATCACCGCGACCGGCGTGGCCGTCAGCCAGATCGTGTCGAACAACTACCAGGGCGCGCAGCTTGGGGCCGAGGAATTCGTGCGTCTGATGGGCGAAGCCGGCGAGTATGCCGAGCTTGTGGGCAAGGAATCCGACACCAACGCCGGCATCCGGTCCAAGGGCTATGGCGATGTCATCTCGCAATACCCCGACCTGAAATCCGTCGCCCGCCAGACCGCCAACTGGTCCCAGACCGAGGCTTATACGGTCATGGAATCGATGCTGCAGGCCAACCCCGGCATCAAGGGCGTGATCTCGGGTAACGACACGATGGCGATGGGGGCCTATGCGGCACTTGAGGCCGCGGGGCGGACCGATGTGATCGTCGTGGGCTTTGACGGGTCGAACGATGTGCGCGACAGCATCCTCAAGGGCGGGATCAAGGCGACCGTGCTGCAACCCGCTTACGCTCAGGCGCAGATGGCGGTCGAACAGGCCGACACGTTCATCGCCACCGGGTCCACGGGCATGGAGGAAAAGCAGCTGATGGACTGCCTTCTGGTCAACGCGGACAATGCCGCCAAGCTGGAAACCTTCGCGCTGACCGCCTGACCACAGGCCGACCGACACCCCGGTGCGCGTGCTCCCCGCGCGCCGGGCTTTCCTTTGAAAGACCGCCATGAGATCCGTTTTTACCGTGCTGGCCCTTGGGGCAGCGCTGGCCTTGCCGGGCTGCAAGATCATCAAGAACGCCCCGGACGGCGAAGGCTCCACTGTGATCCCGGACGGCGAAGAGGGCGATGACGCGCGGATCGCCGCACTTCTGGACAAGACCTATGATGCCGAACTTCTGCCCCTGATCGCCAAGGCTTTGCCGGTGGCCGACCTCCGCGCCGCGCTGGCCGGGGGGCTGGACACCGCCGGGGCGGCACATGGCAACAAGGGCTCGGGCGAGGGTGCTGCCTGGAATTTCGCAGTCAAGGGCGAGGGACGCGTGGTCGAGGCCAACCTGACGTCCCGCGCGCGCAAGGCGATGGTCGATATGGACGGCGACGGCGCTGCGGATCTGACGTTGCAGCTTGGCCCCGTCATCAAGGGCACCTCCCTGCGCGACCTGGCCCCGTTTTACAAATTCGGCGATTTCCGGGACCAGATCGAATTCGCCAAGCTGGCTCGCGCGCTGAATGACCGCGCTTCAGCGGCGCTGGTGGTGCCCGAGAGTGAGCTTGTCGGCAAGACCGTCAGCTTCTCCGGCACGCTGGACCTGAAGTCCGCGACGGACCCCTGGCTTGTCACCGCAGTCACCCTGTCGGTCGCGCCATGACCGGCGAGATTGGCCTGTCAATCCGGGGCGGCGTGAAGGTCTACCCCGGCACCCGCGCGCTGAAAGGCGTGGACTTCGACCTCCGGATGGGGGCAGTCAACGTGCTGGTGGGCGAAAACGGCGCGGGCAAGTCCACGTTGATGAAGGTCATCGCTGGGGTCGAGACACTGACCGAAGGCCGGATCGAAATGGCAGGCCGCGAGGTCCAGTTCCGCAGCAAGGCCGATGCGGTCAAGGCCGGGATCGGCATCGTCTTTCAGGAGCTGAACCTGTTCCCGAACCTGACCGTGGCCGAGAATATCTTCATCGGTCATGAACCCGTCCGGGCGCGCATCGACATCGACACGGGCGCTCAAGGCCGGGCCGCGCGGGCGTTGATGCAGCGGCTGGAACAGGACATCGACCCCGACACGCCGCTTGATCACCTCCGGGTCGGCCAGCAGCAGATCGTCGAAATCGCCAAGGCCCTGTCGCAAGACGCCCGCATCCTGATCCTGGACGAACCGACCAGCGCCTTGTCGGCTGCCGAGGTCGAGGTGCTGTTCCGCGTCATCGCCGAGCTGAAATCGCAGGGCGTCGGCATCGTCTACATTTCGCACCGCCTGGACGAGCTGATCCGGGTGGGCGACCACATCACCGTCCTCCGTGACGGCGAAATCACCGGCGCGCGCCCGATGGCGGGGGTGGATATTCCCTGGATCGTCAAGGCGATGATCGGTGAGAAAACCCGGGAATTTCCGCGCACCGCCGCGCCCGCCTTCGGGGGACGAGGTCTTCCGCGCCGAGGATGTAACCCTGCCCCGCGCGGGCGGCGGCTTTGCGGTGGACCATGTCAGCCTGACCGTCCGCAAAGGCGAAATCGTCGGGCTTTACGGCCTGATGGGCGCAGGCCGGACCGAGTTTCTGGAATGCATCATGGCGCAGCATCCCGCGTCGGGCGGGCGGATGTTCGTGGACGGCGCGCCGCTTGTCGAACGCGACGTGGCGGGCCGCATCGCGCGCGGCATCGCCTTGATCCCCGAGGACAGGAAGCGCGACGGTCTCGTGCAGATCATGGCGATCCGCGAAAACCTGACGTTGTCCTCGCTTGGCCTTTTCACGCGACTGATGCACCTGAACCTGCGGGCCGAGGCAGCAAGGGCGGCAGAGTTCGTGAAGCGGCTAACGATCAAGGTCGCCAGCCCGGAAAACCCGGTTTCCAGCCTGTCCGGGGGGAACCAGCAGAAGGTGGTGATCGGCAAGGCGCTGATGACCTCGCCGAAGATCCTGCTGATGGACGAACCCAGCCGCGGCATCGACATCGGTGCCAAGGCCGAGGTCTTCCGCACCATGCGCGACCTTGCTGCCGATGGCCTTGGCATCCTGTTTGTGACCTCTGACCTCGACGAGGTGCTGGCCCTGTCGGACCGCATCCTGGTCATGGCGAACGGGCGGATTTCCGGCGCCTTCCCGGCAGGCACCGAGGCCGCCACCGTCATCGCCGCCGCGACGCCCAGTTTCAAGAAGGACCACGCCGCATGATATCTTCACAGCAGAACTGGCTGCTTCTGGTCCTGCGCCTGCGCACCTTTGTCGCGCTAATCCTGGTGCTGGCCTATTTCAGCGTGATGGCGCCGAATTTTCTGTCGACTGCAAACGCGGTGATCGTGTCGAAACACGTCGCACTGAATGCGCTTCTCGCGATCGGGATGACCTTTGTCATCATCACTGGCGGGATCGACCTGTCGGTCGGCTCTATCGTGGGCCTCTGCGCGATGGTCGCGGGCTGGCTGGTGCTGAACGGGGTGGACCTGGGGGTTGGCTACACCGTCTGGTTCAACACGGTGGAGATCGTGGGGATCACCCTCGCCGTAGGCATCGGCGTGGGGCTGATCAACGGGCTTCTGATCACCCGGCTGAACGTAGCACCGTTCATCGCGACGCTTGGCACGCTTTACATCGCCCGGGGGGCGGCGCTGCTATCGTCGGACGGGCGGACCTTCCCGAACCTGTCGGGAACGGACGAGATGGGGACGGCCAGCTTTCCCTTCATCGGCTCGGGCACCCTCCTGAGCCTTCCGGTGATGATCTGGCTTCTGGTCGTCGTGGCGCTGGGCGCGCATTACATCTCGCGCCGGACGCCCCTGGGCCGCCACATCTACGCCGTCGGCGGCAATGAACGCGGCGCGGCGCTGTCGGGCGTCAAGGTCACCTCGGTCAAGCTGTTCGTCTACGCCTTCTTGGGCTTTTGCGCGGGGCTGGTCGGGATCATCATCGCCAGCCAGCTGCAGGCCGCCCACCCCGCAACGGGCGAGACGTTCGAGCTGAACGCCATCGCAGCGGCCGTTTTGGGCGGCACTTCGATGTCGGGGGGCCGAGGGCGCATTTTCGGCACGATCATCGGCGCCTTCGTCATCGGCATCCTGTCGGACGGGCTGATCATGATGGGGGTCTCCAGCTTCTGGCAAACGGTCATCAAGGGCGTCGTGATCGTGCTGGCCGTGGTCATCGACCAGGCGCAAAGCCGGTTGCAGGCCCGCGTGGCCCTGGCGCAAGAGGCAGCGACCAGCCGCTGAGGGTTTGGCCTTTCGCTTTCGATCCGCTACGATAAGGTTCAATCACGTTCGTATCAGGGTGACTCTTGCTGAAACCGAAAGCCGAAGCCGTGCGGCAGGAACCCGTCTCAGGGCTGCTCTCCGAACCCCGACGCCGCCGGATTCTCGACTGGATTCAAGAAGAAGGCAGCGCACGCGTGCGCGAGCTTGCGGTCGCTTTCCAGGTGTCTGAGGCGACGATCCGGCAGGACCTTGAACGGCTGGAAACCGAAGGTCAGATCACCCGTGAACATGGCGGGGCCTTCCTGAACACCGTGCCCTCACAGGTCGGGACCATGACGCTCCACCATCAGGAGAACATGGACGAAAAACGCCGGATCGGGGCGCTGGCGGCCGATCTTGTGAAGGATGGCGAGACGATCATCCTCGATGCCGGGACCACGACCACGGAAATCGCGCTGCGGCTGGTGGGGCGGAAGAACCTGACGGTCATCACCAACGCGCTGAACATCGCGATCATCCTGGGCGCGGTGCCGGGCAACGCCGTCCACATGCCCGGAGGCCAGTTCAAGGCCCCGACCCTGTCGCTATCGGGCGACAAGTCGGTGGAATACTTCCGCAACATCTTTGCCGGGAAGCTGTTCCTTGCGACCGCAGGAGTCGCGCTGGATGCGGGGCTGACCTATCCATCGTTTGCCGACCTGCAGCTGAAAGAGGCGATGATCAAGGCGGCCAGCCGGGTTTATCTCGTCGCGGATTCCACCAAGATCAACAAGTCCAGCTTCACGCGACTGGGCTCGCTGGAGATGATCCATTCTTTCATCACCGACAGCGGGATATCGGACGCGGATGCCAACGCGTTCCGGACCCGGGGGATCGAAGTGCTGATCGCCTGATCCGGGCGTCAGCCAATCACCGCCTCTGCGCCCCGAAGCGAAAGGATGTGGGTCCAGATCACCTCCTCGGCCGGGCTTCGGTTGCCTTTCAGACGGACGGCGCGCACGGACAGCTGGCAGCTTGGCAGCACCGCAGACAGATCGCGGACCCGCCCTTGCGCCAAAGCCAGCCGCGCCAGGCTTTGCGGGACCCAGGCCGTTGCGA
>JBGSVS010000483.1:0-2647 GCA_041752895.1 Tabrizicola sp. | reverse complement strand
GGGCGGTTTTGCGGCATCCGGCAGCCCCTGGCCTGGGACGCGGATGCGACGCTGGTGAACCCCGCTTACGCGACGACCGAGGGCTTGCCTAACGATCCGGCCTTTCGGCACGGCCTTGCAGTGCTGGCCGAGGTGGGGCTGACTTTCGATATCTGGGCCTTCTATCCTCAGCTACCGCGCCTTGCCGCGATGGCGCGGGCACTGCCGCAACTACCCATCGTGCTGGATCATCTGGGTGGCGTGATCCGCGCTGGCGCTTATGGCGGGCGCGACATCTTTTCTGACTGGAGGTCTGGGATGGTGCTGATGGCGGCCTGTCCCAATGTGTTCGTCAAGCTGTCGGGGCTTGGGATGCGCCTGTCGGCCTTTGGCTTCGAGGATTGGGCCAAGCCGCCTTCATCCGAAGGGCTGGCTGCGGCGTGGCGGCCCTGGGTGATGACGGCGCTGGATTTGTTCGGACCGGACCGCTGCATGTGGGGCAGCAACTTTCCGGTCGACAAAGGAAACCACGCCTATGCCATCGGACTGAACGCCATGCAGCGATTGCTGGCAGAGTTGGGTGTAGGCGAACGGGATGCGGTCTTCCATGACACCGCGGCACGGGTCTACGGATTGGCTTCTTAAGCGAACTTTTGCGAATTGTGCAGATAATACACGCGTTTTTCGTTTGAATCTTTGCGCATCCTGTCTCTAATGCCTGGATGTCAGGCTTTGGGAGGGGCTGCGCATGGACGAGATGCTGACCAATCGGGCATTCCTGAAGGTCGTCGACAGTGGCAGCTTTTCCGCCGCCGCGATTGATCTAAGCGTATCGGTCGCCACCGTGGCGCGGCAGGTCAACAGCCTTGAAGCGCGGCTTGGCGTCAGCCTTCTGCACCGCACGACACGGACGCTGTCACTGACCGAAGCGGGCAAGCTTTACTGCGAGCGCATCCGTGAGGTCCTGCGGAGTTACGACGCTGTAAAGCGCGAGGTTGCGTCCTACCAGAAGGATGTGAAGGGCGTTCTTCGCGTGCATCTGCGCCATTCGGTCGGCAATCAGGTGATCGTTCCGGCCTTGCCGGGCTTTCTGGACAAGCATCCGAACATCAAGCTGGACGTCACGCTGACCGATGAACGGCAGGATCTTGTCTCGCAGGGGGTCGATGTGGCGGTCTGGCTTGGCAGTCTGGAGGATTCCAGCCTGATCGCCCGTCGCCTGACGCCGGGGCGGCGGATGGTGTGCTGCTCTCCGGCCTATGCGAAGAAGCACGGGTTGCCTCAGCACCCGTCCGAGCTTACCCAGCACAACTGCATCGTCTACCGCGCGAAAAGTTATGACAGTTCCTGGCGCTTTACCAAAGATGGCCAGACGCTGTCGGTCAGCGTGTCGGGCAATCTGGAATCGGAAAACGCGGCGGTACTGATGACCTCGGCTCTGAACGGGCTTGGTTTCGTGACGCTGCAAGAGGCGATGGTCAGGTCGGCCATCACGAAGGGCGAATTGGTCAACGTCTTTCCCGAGTATCAGGTCAGTTCCACCGACTCTGACATAGCCCTGTATGCGGTCTATCCGGGGTCAAAGCAGACCTCGCCCAAGAACCGCGCCTTCATTGATTTCCTGGTGCGACTGTTCAAGGACTACTAGGCGTCACACCCGTTGCCGCCGTTCGGCGATGGCTTTGGCCACGGTGTAGCTGTGATACATCTCTGGCCCGCCTTCGCGCCCGATGCCGCTTTCGCGGTACCCGCCAAAGGGGGCATCCGCGCCGGGGCTGGTGAAAAGGTTGACCGCAACCGACCCGACCTGAAGGCCGCGCGACAGGCGGTCGGTCACGCTGACGTCGTTGGAAAAGACAAAGCCCGCCAGCCCCATCGGCAGGCTGTTCCCGATGTGCAGTGCCTGATCCATTGAGTCCACCGCCATGCAGGGCGAGATCGGGCCGAAGGGTTCCTCCTGCATGATACGGGCGGTTTCCGGAACGTCGGCCAACACCGTGGGGGCGTAGAACCAGCCGCGATTGCCGATGCGCTGGCCGCCGGTCAGGAGCCTTGCGCCCTTGGCAACAGCGTCCTGCACAAAGGCATCCATCGCGGCCAGGCGACGCCGGTTTGCCAGCGGCCCCATCTGCACGCCTTCAGCAAAGGGATCGTCCACTTTGACGCTTGCAGCCTCGGCGGCAAGGGCGGTGGTGAAGGCGTCATACACCTCATGGTGGACCAGAAAGCGCGAGGGGGCGGAACAGAACTGCCCCGCCATCCGGTACTTCCACTGCGCGGCGAGTTTTGCGACTTGGGTGGCGTCCACCCCCCGGTCGATCAGCACGGGGGCGTGGCCACCAAGTTCCATGAGGACGGGTTTCATCGTCTCGGCCGCAAGGCGCGTCAGGTGCTTGCCGACACTAATGGACCCGGTCAACGTGACAAGGCGGGTGATGGGCGACAGGACGAGGGTTTCGGACACTTCCACAGGATCGCCGAAGACGATGTTCAGCACGCCGGCAGGCAGACCTGCATCCAGGAAGCATTGCGCAAAATGGCAAGCGGTGGCGGGGGTCTCCTCGGCCGGTTTTAGGATGATCGAACAGCCCGCCGCAAGGGCTGCGCTGATTTTGCGGGACGGCGCGCTCATCGGCACATTCCAGGGCGTGAAGGCGGCGACGGGGCC
>JBGSVS010000482.1:0-2517 GCA_041752895.1 Tabrizicola sp. | reverse complement strand
AATCTGGTGCGGCTTCCGCGCGGCAAAGGGGGTCAGCTGCACCAGCTCCAGCATCTCGCGCACCCGGGCCGCGCGGTCCGCCTTGCCTAGCGCCTCATGCTTCAGCCCGTAGGCGATATTCGCTTCGACCGTCATGTGCGGGAACAGAGCATAGGACTGGAACATCATGTGCACCGGGCGCTCCCACGGCGGCACGCGGGCCATGTCCTTGCCGTCCAGATAGATGCGCCCCGACGTCGGTTCCTCGAACCCCGCCAGCATCCGCAGAAGCGTCGTCTTCCCGCAGCCCGACCCGCCCAGAAGCGCAAAGATTTCGCCCCGCGCGACCGAAAGCGTCACGTCCCGGACCGACTGGAACGACCCGAAGGTCTTCGAGACGCCCTCGATCCGCAGGAAGGCGTCGTCAGCCACCGGTCTTGATCTCGGTCCAGATGCGGGTGAGCTGCTCTTCCTGTTCCGGCGTCTGCGGCTTTGGCGTGTAAAGGCGCGACAGAGTTTCGGCGTCCGGATAGACCGCCGGATCGCCCGAGATCGCGGGATCGACCAAGGGCGTCGCCGCCTTGTTGGCATTGGCGTAACCGGTGAAATCCGTGCATTTGGCAACGACGTCCGGGCGCAGAAGAAAGTCGATGAACGCATAGCCGTTCTCGACATTCGCGGCATCGGCGGGCATTGACCACAGATCGAACCAGGCCGGAGCCCCGGTCTTCGGCACGAAGTAGGCAAGGTCGATCTCGATCCCCGCCTCGGCCGCCCGGGCCTTGGCGACACCATAGTCGCCCGACCAGCTGTTGACTGCGCAGACCTCGCCATTCGGCAGGGTGGTCATGAAGTTGGTGTTGTCGAAGGTCGTGATGTAGTCGCGGATCGGCGTCATCAGATCCACGATCTTGCGATAGTCGGCCTCGGTCGCGGTATCGCTGTCGATGCCCAGATAGCGCAGCGCCATGTAGCCGAAGTCCGTCGGGCTATCCAGGATCGACAGCCCACATTCGGCAAGTTTGGCGGCATTCTCGGGCTTGAAGATCGTGTCCAGCGATTCCAGGTCGGCGTCGGGCAGAAGTTCCTTCACCAGGCCAAGGTTGTAGGTCATCCCGACCGAACCCCAGGTATAGGGCGCGCCGTGTTCGTGGCCGGGATCGAAGCCTTCGACGATCTTCAGGACCTCGGGGTCAAGGTTGGCCCAGCCCGGCAGCTTTGCCCGGTCAAGCTTCTGGTAGACCCCGGCCTTGACCATCATCGGCAGGGTCAGGCCCGACTGCAGCACCACGTCATACCCCGTCGACCCGGCCAGCATCTTGGCTTGCGCTTCCTCGCTGCTGGCATACAGGTCGTAGACGACCTCGATCCCGGTCTCGGCGGTGAAGTCGGCCAGCGTCGTCTCGCCGATGTAATCGGCCCAGTTGTAGACGTAGACCGTGCCGCCCTGCGCCCATGAGGGGCGGACATATGGGGCCGCAAGACCGGCGCCAAGGCCAAGAAGAGTAGAGCGGCGGGTCAGTTGCATGGGTTGTCCTCCATTGGGTGCACCTCTGACGGGCGCTCAGGTTCTGTCCAGAAGTTCGGCGTTTCGGCGGGTGATCTCGGCTTCGGGCGGGGCTTCGGTCAGTTGCATGACCGGGATCAGGTCGCGCAGGCGGTCGTGATGCGCGCGCAAGCCATATTCCAGGTCCGACAGGTGGAACCCGTCGAAGGCGCGGCTTGCCATCGACTCGTTCGACCAGATCGTCAGCTGCTGATCCTCGGCCGAGGTATCGCGGTCGATCCGCAGCGCCAGATAGCGCGCCAGCCGCTGCTGCCGGGTCTCGTTGGGATTGCGATAAAGTCGCCCCGTCAGGCGCGTGCGACCGGCCGACAGCGGGACCTCATGGTAGAACTGCGCGCCTTCCGGGGTGAAGGCGAACACGGTTGCCGGGAACAGGCCATAGTAAGTCCAGGCCTTCTGCAGATGCGGCAGCAGGCCGTCCGGGTCGCGCGACAGGTTGACGTAGTTCCTGACCGACCAGGTCCGCCCCGGTCTGTCGCCAAAGGCCCCGCGTGAAAAATTGATCCCGCCCGTCAGCTGGTGGTCCAGGTAGTCGCGGCCATACAGGTCCTGCAGCCCCGGATGGGCCAGCGGCACATGATAGCCCTCGTTGTCCACGTCGCGCACCGATTTCCAGTTCACCGGCAGTTCCGTGATCCAGCGCGACGGCCCGTCAGAAACCATTTCGGCGCTGCGATAGGATGCGAAATCGGCTGCGAACGGGGCCAGAAGCTCGGCCACCGCAGGCTGCGGCCCCGGCTCAAAGCGCAGAAAGATAAAGCCGTGGAATATCTCCATCTCGATCGGCTTCAGCCCGAACCGCTCGCGGTCAAAGCCTTCAAAGCTATCGGGCCGCGAAGCCCCGCGAAGCGAGCCGTCAAGGTTGTAGACCCAGCCATGGAACGGGCAGACGATGGCCCCGCGGCATGAGCCCTGCACGCCGTCGACCACCCGTGCGCCGCGGTGGCGGCAAAGGTTGTGGAACGCCCGCA
>JBGSVS010000481.1:0-3592 GCA_041752895.1 Tabrizicola sp. | reverse complement strand
ACCACGCCTGCGCGCAGCAGCGAGGCGCCGACGGCAAAGCGGCGGTGCCCCGGGGCAGGTTGCAGGTCAGCGATCCGTTCGGCGGCACCCATGCCGGTCCCCTTGCAATAGGGGGCCAGTTTGGCGGGGCGCGGTTAATAGGCCGTTAACCATTTGTGGCCGAAATCAGGCGGCGCGGCGGTGTTTCATGGCCTCGGCAAAGCGTTCGAAGAGGTAGAAGCTGTCCTGTGGGCCGGGCGAGGCTTCGGGGTGATACTGGACCGAGTAGACCGGCTTGCCATCGACCGCGATGCCGCAGTTCGTGCCATCGAAGAGGGAGACGTGAGTTTCGGACACGCCCTTCGGCAGGGTGTCGGCATCGACGGTGAAGCCGTGGTTCATCGAGGTGATCTCAACCTTGCCGGTGGTCAGGTCTTTCACGGGATGGTTCGCCCCGTGGTGGCCGTGGTTCATCTTGCGGGTCTTGGCCCCCAGAGCGAGGGCCAGCATCTGGTGGCCGAGACAGATGCCGAAGAGCGGCAGGTTCTTGGACAAGACGCCCTGGATCATCGGCACGGCGTAGGCACCGGTCGCAGCCGGGTCGCCGGGACCGTTCGACAGGAACACGCCTTCGGGGTTCAGGGCCAGCACGTCCTCGGCCGTGGCGGTGGCGGGCAAGACGGTGACTTCGCAGCCGACGGACGCAAGGCAGCGCAGGATGTTGCGTTTGGCACCATAGTCGATGGCGACTACGCGGAAGCCGGGGCCGGTCCGCTGTGTGTAGCCTTCCGGCCAAGCCCAGCGTTTTTCGTCCCAGCGGTAGGACTGTGCGCAGGTGACGTCCTTGGCGAGGTCAAGGCCGACGAGGCCCTTCCAGGCGCGGGCTTTCGCCACCAGCTTCTCGATGTCGAACTTGCCGTCTGGGTTGTGGGCCAGGGTAACATGCGGCGCGCCCTGCTGGCGGATGGCGCGGGTCAGGCGGCGGGTATCAATGCCACCGATGCCGATGCGGCCGACTTTCACAAGCCAATCGGTCAGGTCGCCGGTCGCGCGCCAGTTTGACGGCTCGGTCGGATCCCACTTCACCACCATGCCTGCGGCTGCTGGGCTGGCGGTCTCGTCATCCTCGGGCGTAATGCCGGTGTTGCCGATGTGGGGGAAGGTGAAGGTCACGACCTGGCCTGCGTAGGAGGGGTCGGTCATAATCTCCTGGTAGCCGGTCATTGCGGTGTTGAAGACCAGCTCGGCGACCGTCTCGCCGGTGGCACCAAGGCCGTGGCCGTAGAAGATCGTCCCATCGGCAAGTGCGAGGCAGGCGGTAGCATCGCGCGGCGCGGGCATGGGCGACTCTCCATTTGGCGAATTTGGCGGAAACTACGGGGGCAGGGCCGCAGGGTCAAGGGCGGATGCGAAAAGGATTGTAGCGTAGAAACAATGGCTTGGCTTTTCCGGGTGCAGTTGCGGTCGGAGGCCGTTCGGGGTAATCTGCAAAACTTGGGGAAACGACCGGAAAGTCCGAAACATGCTATTGCGCGACCGTCTGCAGACGGCCCTCAAAGAGGCCATGAAGGCCAAGGAGGCCGACCGGCTGTCCACGCTGCGGCTGATCAACGCCGCGATCAAGGACCGCGAGATCGCCATCCGGGGGGAAGCCGACGCGGGCGAAGTGGGTGAGCCGGAAATCCTGCAGATCATGGGCAAGATGGTAAAACAGCGCCAGGAATCGGCGCGCGCCTATGAAGAAGGCGGACGACTGGAGCTGGCCGAGAAAGAACTGGCGGAAATCGGCGTGATCCAGGAATTCCTGCCGCGCCAGATGGATGCGGACGAGGTTTCCGCTGCGGTCGATGCGGCGGTGGCCGAAACCGGGGCCGCCAGCATCCGCGACGTGGGCAAGGTGATGGCGGCGCTGAAGGCGCGCTACACCGGGCAGATGGATTTCGGCGCGGTCGGCGCGCTGGTGAAGGCGCGGCTGGGGTAACGACACCATGTTGGCGGGCCTTGTGGCGGTTCAGATGGCCTTGGCCGGGGTGACGTTCGACATGACCCCACTCTTGGCCCTGATGTATCCGGGCCGCGAGCGGGTGGAGATCAGCACGCCGGACGGCAGGACCATCGTCTATGCCTGCAAGCTGGGGCCTGCCGGGGAAACTGCACAGGAACAGGGTGCAAAGGCCCAGGCCGCATTCGAAGAGAATGTCGCGGCCTTCTCGGAAGTCTTCATTGGCGAAATGATGTCGGGTATCGATGAGGACAAGCCGTCGCTTGCGACCGGGTTCGAGTTGAACCGAAAGATGCAATCCTGGGCGGGCGCAAACTTTACCCACTTGGAAAAGGAATATGGCTGCGCTTTGCTGGGCGAATCCTGAGGACCGGTGCAAGGTTGCTCTTCACCGCAGGCGCGATAGCCGGTCTTTCAGCTCGCCCAGCAGGGCAACCCGTTCGTCCTCGGACAGAAATGCCCCCAGTTCTACCTCGCGGCCGTCGCCCTTCAAGGTCAGGTAGTTCGGCACCGGCCCGCCGGTTTGGTGCAAGGTAATGCGGAGCCAGTAGGGGTTTGCCTCCCAATCCTGGCGGCGGCCCTTGGGGCCGTGGCGCACAAGCGTGACGCGGTCGGGGGACAGGCGCAGATCCTCGACGATGTCGCGATCGCGGCCGTTCTTCCGAAGCGCGAACCAGATCGCCCAGATCGCGGCCAGAAGGAACGGCAAAAGCGCCCACAGGACCGGGCTGCCGAGGATCCCGACAAGGGGAAAGGCGATCAGGGCTGCAGTCGCGCCGATGAACCAGACAAAGCCGGCTTGGGTCAGGGACCGGTGCGGCCAAAGGTGGAGGCGCTGTTCCTGGCCTTCGGGGGGCAGCCATTCGTAGGGCATCGGCGGCAGACGGTCAGTTCAAAAGGGACAGGAACTGGGTGAACGCGGCGGTGTAGGCTGCGGGGTCCTTGGCATGGGAATCGAGGTGGTCGGCCTTGGTCCAATGCGTCACCGTGGGGGCGGTCCGGGCGGCGACAAGGGCCTGGCTGGGCTCGACGGGCACGAACTGGTCGCCTTCGCCATGGGCGAGAAACAGCGGGCCCGGGAAGGCTGTGAACTCGGCCGAAACCTCGGCAAGCTGGAGGTCGAGGCCGGTTTCCAACGGCAGGAACTGATGCGCGACGAGGGCAAAGAGCCGGGGCAGCGGCTTGCCGAAGTGCTTGGCAACAAGGTCGACCCCCGCGCTGAAGCTGAGCGAGGGGCTGTCAAGCGCCACAGCCTTGACCCGACCCGCGATCGGGCTGTTTCGCAAGAACTGACCGAGGATCGCGCCGCCCATCGAATCGGCGACCACGAGGATGGCAGGGTCCGTATCCTGGGGCGCCATGTGGGCGACGGCGGCCTCGAGGTCGGGCCATTCGGTAAGGCCAAAGCTGAAGCGGCCGCTGGGGTCGGCGGGGGCACCGGCGTCGTTGCGGTAGGTGACAAGAAGGACGGACCAGCCCGCGGCATGCAGCGTCTGAAGGTAGCGGTAGCCGTCTTCACGCGCGCCGGAGAGGCCATGGACATAGACGGCGCGGCCGGTTTCGGGCCCGGCAGCGGGGACGAGCCAGGCCTCGGCGGCCCCAAGCGGGGTT
>JBGSVS010000480.1:0-3045 GCA_041752895.1 Tabrizicola sp. | reverse complement strand
GCGCCTTGGCCCTCGCCCCCCGGCTCTGGCGCCGCGCCCTCGGCCCACACCTCGCCCGCTGGCGGAAAACCTGACCCGCCAAAACCCCGGCGGACACATCCACTTGACTGGTCTTTCCTTGGCACCTCTGGCACTCTCCCCCCGTTGTCCCGAACCGAGAATCCGATGCGCGCCTTCGTCCTGCCCCTGATCCTTGTCGCCACCCAGGTCCAGGCGGAAACGCCGCTGGACGCCACAGGCTTCGACGCCGCAACCCGGGGTGACACCATCACCTACGACTACGGCGGCGGGCTCTTCGGGACCGAAGAATACCTCGACGACCGCCGCGTTCGCTGGGCCTTCGACGGCGACCTCTGCATCTATGGTGTCTGGTATCAAGAGGCAGACCAGATCTGTTTTCAGTACGAGAACGATCCGACCCCCGCCTGCTGGCTCTACTTCCTGGAAGACGGCAAGATCCGCGGCCGCTACATGGGCGATGGCGGCGGGTGGGAGATCCTGGAATCCTCCCGCGACGGCGGCCCCCTGCCCTGCGCCGGTCCGGACGTGGGCGTCTGACCGATGCGCGCGCTGGTCCTCGCGACGCTTCTGGCCACGCCGGCCCTGGCCGAAACGCCCCTCACCGGTGCCGAGTTCCAGTCCCATATCGGCCAGAACACGATAAGCTACGTCTACTCGAACGGCGCGCGCGGAACCGCCGACTACGGCCCTGACCGCACCCTCGTCTGGGCCTTCGAAGGCGACGCTTGCTTTCGCGGCCAATGGTTCGAGGACCGGGACCAGATCTGCTTTGCCTTCGAAGACGGCACGCTATCGGCTTGCTGGAATATGTTCATCGAAGGCGACAGGCTCTATGGCAAGGCCACCTACCTTTCGTCGGACAGCCCGCTCGACCTTGAAATCCGCGAGGTCTCCCACACCGACCAGGCGCTCTCCTGCCCCGGTCCCGATGTCGGGGTCTGACCGGATGCGCCGCCTTGCTCTCGCCCTCGTCCTCCTCGCCGCCCCGGCCCAGGCCGACACCCCGATCACGCCCGAGGTGTTTGAGACCCATGTCACCGGCAAGACCATCACCTACCGCCAGTTCGAAAGCGTCTTCGGGATCGAGGAATACCTGCCGAACCGCAAGGTCAGGTGGAGCGTGGCCCCCAACGAGTGCCAATATGGCAGCTGGTATCCCTCGGGCGAGGACATCTGCTTTGTCTACGAATACGACCCGACCCCGGCCTGCTGGACCTTCTGGCTTCAGGACGGCGTCCTCGTGGCGCTGTCAGTCAACGGCGCTCCGGGGGAAGAGCTGCACGAGGTCAATGCCGACACCCAGCCGCTGCCCTGCCCCGGACCGGACATCGGGGTCTAGGATGCGCCCGACCATCGCCCTCCCCGCTGCGGCCCTCTGCCTTGTCGCGCAGGCTGCATCCGCCCAAACCCAAATGTCCCCCGACGAATTCGACGCCTGGTCGGTGGGCAAGACGCTCGACTATGCGGTGGACGGTCAGGTCTACGGGTCCGAGGCCTATTTCCCCGGCCGCCGCGTGCGTGACGCTGATGCGGGCGGCCCCTGCCTCGATGGCAGCTGGTATGCCGATGGCGATGCGGTCTGCTTTGTCTACCCCGCCCGCGACGGCACGCATTGCTGGCTGTTTTGGCGCGAAGGCGAGGCGGTTTTCGCCAAGCCGCTCACTGCCGCCCCCGATGACCCGGCCCAAGTGGTGACCGAGGCCAGTTCCCCCCTTTCCTGTCCCGGTCCGGATGTAGGTGTCTGACATGCGCACGATCCTTGCCCTACTTCTCGCCGCCAGCCCCGCCTTTGCCGACGAACCCCTCGACGCAGACCAGTTCGACGCCCTTACCCAGGGTCGCACGATGACCTGGTCCGAGTTCGGCACCGTCTACGGCATCGAGGAATACCTCCCGAACCGCCGCGTCCGCTGGTCACCGTTGGGCGACGACTGCAAGCTTGGGCATTGGTATGCCGAAGCGGGCGCAATCTGCTTTCGCTACGAAGACGACCCCGAACCCGATTGCTGGATCGTCACCGGCTCCGGCTCCGGCCTCTTTGCCCGCTACCTCACCAACCCGCCCGAGATCGATCCCGTGGTGGTCGAGGATGCACCCGGCCCGATGTCCTGTCCCGGGCCGGAGGTTGGCGTCTGATGCGCGCCCTGCCGCTCCTCGCTCCGCTTCTTCTGCTGGCCGTGCAGGCCAGCGCTGAAACCTCCGACCTTTCGCGCGACCCCTTGCTGCCCCCGGTCGTGGAGGCTGATCCGCCGCTATCGACCGAAGCCTTCGAGGCCTTCGTCGAAGGCCGCACGATGGACACCCATGACCAGACCGGCCGCTACGGGGTGGAAACTTTCCTGCCCGGTCGCCGCGCGATCTGGCGCGATGCGGCGCAATGTCTTGAAGGTACCTGGCGTCCCAACGGCGACCAGATCTGCTTTGACTACCAGGGGGTGGATACGCCCTATTGCTGGACCTACCACGACCGCGGCGGCTGGCTGATGGCCTGGCTTGACGGCGACCGCAGCACTCCGCCGATCATGCTCTATCCGGCAGACGAGGTCGTGACCTGCGAAGGTTATTTCGGCGTCTGACCGCGCGCGACGAAAGCACGATCCTTCTGCGAAGGATCAGATCCGATTTTTCGCAGAAAAATCGTCCCCCCCATGGCAACAAGGTTAAGTCCACCCTAACGCGAAACCGCAAACCCTTGATCTGCCTTGCATCCACCGATGCGCCCAGCGTGGACACCGCGCCTAGAACAGGCTGCCCTGCCCGCTCTCGCCCTCGCCCTTCCCTCGCTTGCCGTGCCGCGCCCCAAGGACCAGCCGCCCGTCCCGGAACTCGATCTCCAGGCTCGCCGCCTTCTCGGCCCCGCCCTTCGAGGTGACCACCGCCCCGTCCCCCCGCACGACCGCATAGCCCCGCTTCAAGGTCTCATGATAGCCCAGCGTGACCCGCGTCCGGTCCAGCGCCTCCAGCCGGTCCTTCAACCGCGCAAACCGCACCGCAGGGGCCGCATCAAGCCGCTCCGCCAGCCGC
>JBGSVS010000479.1:0-6293 GCA_041752895.1 Tabrizicola sp. | reverse complement strand
CGCCGGTGCGGCCGAGCCGGAACTGGACGCCGACGGCAACCCGATCCTGACCGAAGCCGATGACGACGAGGATGACGAAGCCTCGAACATGTCGCTGGCCGCGATGGAGGCCGCACTCAAGCCGCGCGTGCTGGAAACGCTCGACCTGATCGCGCGCGACTACGACAAGCTGGCCGACATGCAGCAGTTGCGAATGGATGCGACGCTGTCCTCTAGCCAGCGCTTTTCGACCGCCGACGAAGCCGCCTATCAGAAACTGCGGTCCGAGATTGTGCTGCTGGTGAACGAGCTTCACCTGAACAACAGCCGGATCGAAGCGCTGATCGACCAGCTTTACGGCATCAACAAACGCATCATGTCGATCAATTCCGGCATGGTGAAACTGGCTGACGCCGCGCGGATCAACCGCCAGGAATTCATTCAGGAATACCAGGGCTATGAACTGGACCCGGTCTGGCTGGACCGGATGGGCCAGAAGGCCGGGCGCGGCTGGCAGGCGCTAATCGAACGATCCCGCGACAAGGTCGAGGAACTGCGCAACGAGATGGCGCAGGTCGGCCAATACATCGGCGTCGACATCAGCGAATTCCGCCGGATCGTGAACCAGGTCCAGAAGGGCGAGAAAGAGGCGCGTCAGGCCAAGAAGGAAATGGTCGAGGCGAACCTGCGGCTGGTGATCTCGATCGCCAAGAAATACACCAACCGCGGGTTGCAATTCCTTGATCTCATTCAGGAAGGTAACATCGGCCTGATGAAGGCCGTGGACAAGTTCGAATACCGTCGGGGCTACAAGTTCAGCACCTATGCGACCTGGTGGATCCGTCAGGCCATTACGCGCTCCATCGCCGACCAGGCCCGCACGATCCGCATCCCGGTCCACATGATCGAGACGATCAACAAGCTGGTCCGCACCGGCCGCCAGATGCTGCACGAAATCGGCCGCGAACCCACGCCCGAGGAGCTGGCCGAAAAGCTGCAGATGCCGCTGGAAAAGGTCCGCAAGGTGATGAAGATCGCCAAGGAACCGATCTCGCTGGAGACGCCCATCGGCGACGAGGAAGACAGCCAGCTTGGCGACTTCATCGAAGACAAGAACGCGATCCTGCCCTTGGACAGCGCCATTCAGGAGAACCTGAAGGAAACCACGACCCGGGTTCTGGCGTCCCTCACGCCGCGTGAGGAGCGGGTTCTGCGCATGCGGTTTGGCATTGGGATGAACACCGACCATACGCTTGAGGAAGTGGGCCAGCAGTTCAGCGTGACGCGGGAGCGCATCCGGCAGATCGAGGCGAAGGCTTTGCGGAAGCTGAAGCATCCGAGCCGGTCAAGGAAGCTGCGGAGTTTCCTGGATCAGTGAAGTGGGACAAGGTTGGTGATGCACTAGGTTACGTCATATCGCCAATGTAATGACATGATCGGCTGATTTGTAGCGTCCAAAGTAACAGAGGAGAGTGCAAGAATTGATGAAACGCTTCGCTTTTATCTTAGTTGTCGCCTTCATTGGGAAGTCAGCATTGGCCGAAGGTAACAAAGCAGACTGTGCGGCTTTGGCCCCATCAATGCTGCAAGCATCTGATGCCTTGGCCGGCCTCAGCAATTCGCTGTTGGGCGTCGATTATAGCCAAATGGAAAGCAGATTTACCGGCCCCGAAGCGGAAGCTTTTCGGGAGCTTGCCAAAGCTCAGGAAAAGATGAAGCCGGAACTCGATGCATTCTTGGCAAGGATGGAAGACGCAGCGTTGCTTATGCGTCAGTGCGCTAGATAGAGCACCGGTGCAGGGTGGGTTCAACTCACCGTTTTGCCAGAAATCGTAGGGCGCGCTACAGCGCACCATCCGACGGTGCGCTGTGAGCCGCACCCTACGAAATCCCCCACCTTGCGCCCCCTCCCCTCCCGCCGCACACTCCCCCGAAACCCGGAGGTCCCGATGCGCGCTGCCCTTCTCCTCGTCCTTCTCGCCGCCCCCGCCGCCAGTCCGGTCTGGGCCGCCTGCCCGGGCGACACGGTCTTCTCCTGCCCGATCGGCAAGAAGACCGTAGAGATCTGCCACGCCAAGGGCCTTCTGACCTACCAGTTCGGACGGGCGGGCAAACCAGAACTGACCATCTCCGAACCCCTGGAAACCGTCGCCTACACCCCTTGGCCCGGGATCGGGCGGGCGATCTGGGATTCGGTCGCGTTTGAAAACGAGGGCGTGACCTATGAGGTCTGGTCTTCCTTCGACCGGATGGACGAAAATGCCGTCCTGGAAGGCGGGATCAATGTGATGCAGGGCGACAAGACGCTTGCCAGCCTCACCTGCAGCAAGGGCAGCGTCGCCTATAGCATTGACGCGATCAGCGATCTCAAGGCCGGGATCGGTCAGTGCTGGGACTTTGGCAACCGGGCCTGGACCACCGCCTGCAACTAAGCGGGTGGCGGGATTACTGCCTCCCAGGCCTCGCCCATCGCAAGGATGCAGGCGGTGCCATCGGCATAGCTTTGCACCAGCGTCCAGTCGCCCGAGGCCCGGGTCCAGACCTCCAGCACCGTTTCGGTATCGCGCAAGCCCGCCCCGGTGACGTTGGCACCCGCAAGCCGCTGCACCAGTTCGGCACGCGGCGCGCAGATCACTTCCGCGATCGGGCCATCAGCCGCCGCCGGACCGGCCAGAAGGACAAGAGGGATGAGTCGGCGCCACATGCATGGAATCGTAACACGACTGTGACGGTTTCCTATTCACTTTCGCCCGCGTCCGCCTCGACGAAGGGCCAGACCGGGTAGAAAAGCCCCGCCTCCCGCAGGATCGCGCAAAGCCGCATCGCCTCGGCCCGCATCCGCGGGGACATGGCGAGCAGGTCGATATTGCTCTCACCCGGGGCGTTGGCTTCGGCCAGCCGCGCGTCAAGCTTCATGCGCTTTCGTTCAGGGTCCTGCGAATTGGCATGTCCGCGATTGCGCTTTTCCTCGAACTCTTCCATCGATTTGACCAGGTAGTGATGCAGGACCGCGACCTCGACATCATACCCCTGCAGGGTCTGCCCGTTGACCAACTGAACATCCTTGCCCGAGGGCGTGACATAGCGCCCTTCGCTGACCGCAAGACTGTGGATGCCGGTCGCCGCGATCCTTTCACGGCGGCCGATGGACTTCATGCTGCAGTTGTATTGGCTGTCGCGCGGCAGGGCCTCGGTAAAGCGTTCGATCACCGGGGCCGGGCGATAGCGGTCCTGCCCGCCGCTGTTGAAGGCATGCCAGTGGACCGCGATGCCGTTCACGTCGTCGCCGAAGCGGGCCAGAAACTCAGGCATACTCTGGTCCTGGCGCAAGTGCAGGAATTCATCGACATCGAAGAAGGCGATCCAGTCGGCGGTCGAGTGCCGCCGCATATGGTCATAGGCCAGACGCTGCGGTCGCGCGCCCACCGCATGCGGCCATTCCAGCCGCAAAAGCTCACCCGCGTCGTCCAGCGCCTGCAGGATCTTCTCGGTCCCGTCGCTGCTTTCGTTGTCGTAGATGACGATATCGCTGAACCCCAGCGCCTTGTGATAGGCGAGCCACTCCACGATCGCCCGGACCTCGTCCTTGACGATGGCGCAAAGGGCGATGCTGGTCATGTGCGTTCCGCTTCGACGAAGGGCCAGACCGGGTAGCTGATCCCCCGGGCAAGCAGCAGATCGCGCAGCCGCATCGCCTGAAGGCGCATCGGCGCGGTCCAGGGCCGAAAGTCGGCATTGCGCGCACCACCGGCGTTCAGCGCGGGAAATCGACGCTCCAGCCGCACCCGCCGGCCCCCTGAATGCTGCGAGTTCGCGTTGCCGCGGCCAAGCTTTTCTTCAAACTCTTCCAGGGACTTGACGATGTAGTGATGCAGCGTGGCGATGCCTGTATCCGCAGTCTTCGTGCGCATCGGGCCGTCAAATTCCGCCTCGGCCCCCGATGGCGTGACATAGCGCCCGCGGCCCGGGTCCAGCCGATGCACGCCGGTTCCAGTCAACTGCTTCCGGCGGCCGAAAGACTTTATCGCCCGGTTCCAGGATGACCCTTCCGGCAAGGCATCCCCAAAGCGTTCGGTGACCGGCGAGGGGCGATAGCGGGCCTGTCCGTCGCTGCCGAAGATCACCCAGTTCACCGCGACAGCCGCTACGTCCGGCGGAAAGCGAAGAAGGAAATCGCCGATGGTCGCGTCCTGCCGCAGGACCAGGAACTCGTCTGCGTCGAAATACGCCACCCAGTCTGACCGTGCGTGTCTTCGCGCATGTTCATAGGCCCGGCGCTGCGGCCAGACGCCCACGGCATGCGGCCAGTCGAGGTAGATGATCTCGCCCGCCTCGTCCAGCGCCTGCAGGATGACCTCGGTCCCGTCGCGGCTTTCGTTGTCGTAGATCAGAAACTCGCCGAACCCCAACGCCTTGTAATGCGCCAGCCATTCGATGATCGACCGGATTTCGTTCTTGACGATGGCGCACAGTGCAATGCTGGTCTCAGTCATGCCCGGTTTCCTGAAGGCGGGTCGCCAGGGGCAACCCGCAATCAGGTGATCTAAGGGTCACCAGGGCTGATGTTCAAGCCAGGTTCGCGCCGAAGAACGCGACCGTCCGCTCCCAGGCCAGTTCGGCTGCGGCGGCGTCATAGCGGGGCGTGGTGTCGTTGTGGAACCCGTGGTTCACGCCGGGATAGATGAACGTCTCATACCGCACCCCCGCCGCTTTCAGCGCCGCCTCATAGTCGGGCCAGCCCGCGTTGATGCGTTCGTCCAGCTCGGCATAATGGATCAGCAGCGGGCACTTGATCTTTGGCACATCTGCCGCAGCCGGCTGCCTGCCATAGAACGGGACCGCGCCGGCAAGCTCGGGGTAGGCGACGGCGCAGGCATTCGCGACGCCCCCGCCATAGCAGAACCCGGTCACGCCGACACGTCCGGTCGAGCCTTCATGCGCCAGAAGCCATTCGATCCCGGCGAAGAAGTCGTTCATCAGCTTTTCCGGATCGACCTTCGACTGCAGCTCGCGTCCCGCTTCGTCGGTTCCCGGATAGCCCCCGACCGAGGTCAGCCCGTCCGGTGCCAGTGCGAGGAACCCGGCCTTGCCCAACCGGCGCGCGACGTCCTCGATATAAGGGTTCAGCCCCCGGTTTTCATGCACGACAAGCACGGCGGGAAGCTTTCCCTCCGCCCCCGCGGGCCGCACCAGATAGCCGTTCACCGTGCCATGCCCGTTGGGGGATGGATAGGTCACCCGTTCGGCCAGAATGTCCGCATCGTCCGAAGCCACCTGCTGGGCCAGCGCATAGTTCGGCGACAGCATGCTCAGCAGCATCACCGCCGTCACGCCACCCACCGCCCATTTCCCGGCCCGATCCAGAAACTCGCGCTTGGTGATCTTGCCGTGGGCGTAAAAGTCGTAAAGCTCCAGCAGTTCCTGATCGAAGTCCTTCGCCGTCATCCGCGTCATCGGTCGGTTCATCGGTGCCTCCTTTGTAGTGTCTGGAAAAGGTAGCCCGAGAATCGCACAGCGCCGCAACACGACGGCGTGAGTCCCGCCCGCCACAGTGCCGCCCCCATATTCTGCGGCGCGAATAAGGGGCTTCCCGAAATCCATGCGGCTCTCCTATAGTCTGTAGCGGGGAACCGGGGGATACACCCGGCCTTGAGGCAGGAATAACCACAAAGCAAGGGAGGGGGCCGATGCGCTGCCCATTCTGCGGCAACATCGACACGCAAGTGAAGGATTCGCGTCCGGCGGAGGATCACGTCTCGATCCGTCGCCGTCGCTTTTGTCCGGCCTGCGGCGGCCGCTTCACCACCTATGAACGCGTCCAGCTGCGCGATCTGGTCGTCATCAAGTCCTCAGGCAAGCGTGAGGATTTCGACCGTTCGAAACTGGAACGCTCGATCCGCATCGCGATGCAGAAGCGCCCGATCGACCCCGAGCGTATCGACCAGATGATTTCAGGCATCGTGCGGCGGCTGGAAAGCCTGGGCGATACCGACATCTCGTCCAAGGTCATCGGCGAGATCGTGATGGAAAGCCTGGCCCGGATCGACACCGTCGCCTATGTCCGCTTTGCGAGCGTCTACAAGAACTTCCAGACGGCGGATGACTTCGACGGCTTTGTCTCCGAACTCCGGCCCGGAGCCGCCGGGGAAGAGTGACCGACACCAATCACATGGCCCATGCCCTGCGCCTCGCCGCGCGGGGCCTTGGCAATGTCTGGCCGAACCCCGCAGTGGGTTGCGTGATCGTCCAGGGCGGGTTGGTTGTCGGTCGCGGTTGGACGCAGCCGGACGGGCGGCCACACGCCGAAGTGCGGG
>JBGSVS010000478.1:0-5896 GCA_041752895.1 Tabrizicola sp. | reverse complement strand
GGCAGGCCCGCCCGAAACCGGCACCGGGGCCATCGCCTATGTCCGTGCGCTTCTTGCTGCGGGACGGGCCGCCGATGCCGAGACCGAGGCGATGCGGGCCTGGGCCGAGCTGCCGTTCTCGGTGGACCAAGAAACCGAACTGATCGGCCTTGCGCCCGAAGCGGTCGGCTTTGTCCACGAATTGCGGCTGGATACTCTTCTCTGGGACGGCCGCACCGGCGAGGCCGAGCGGATGATCCGCCGCGTGCCCAATGACCTGCAGGCACTGGCCCGGGCGCGGATCGCGCTGCAAGGCGAAAGCAAGGGCGTGACCGGCCTGATCGAGGCGGTGCCAAAGGCGCGGGCCAGCGACCCCGGCCTTGCCTTCGACCGTTTCATCTGGCGGATGAAGAAGGACCTCTACGACGAGGCGCAAGAGCTGATCCTTGAACAGTCCAGCTCTGCCGACAGCCTTGGCCGACCCGAGGCCTGGGCGGAACGCCGGGCGGTGCTTGCCCGCTACCTGATGCGAAACGGCAAGCCGCGCGAGGCCTACCGTGTCGCCGCGAACCACTTTCTTCCGACGGATAGCGGCGCGTCGACCTATGCCGATCTCGAATTCCTGGCAGGCTTCATCGCGCTGCGGCGGCTGGACGATCCTACGGCGGCGCTGACGCATTTCCAGCACCTCCTGGCTGGCGTTTCGACCCCGATCAGCGTCGCCCGGGCGCAATACTGGATCGGTCGGGCGCAAGAGGCCGCCGGACAGGACGGCAGCGCCAGCTACAAGGCGGCGGCAGTGCATCAGACCGCGTTCTACGGCCTTCTGGCCGCCGAACGGCTGGGGCTTTCGCTGGATGCGGGACTGCTGGCCAAGCCCGCCACGCCGAACTGGCGCAGTGCAGGGTTCACCCAGTCCTCGGTCCTGGCGGCGGCCGAAGTGCTGCTGAAGGCCGGGGATCTGACGCTTGCCAAGCGGTTCCTGCTGCATCTGGGCGAAAGCCAGGATGACACCGGGCTGGCTCAGATGGCCGACATGGCGCTGGCCTGGGACGAGCCGCACCTGGCACTTCTTGTCGCCAAGCAGGCGGCCGAACGCGGGTTGATCCTGCCGCATGCCTATTACCCGACCCCGGATTTCGTGCCCGATGGCCTGAAAGTCAGCCGCGCCTTGGCGCTGTCGATCGCGCGCCGGGAAAGCGAGTTCGATCCGGCGGCACGGTCCTCGGCCGATGCGCGCGGACTGATGCAGGTCCTGCCTGGCACCGCAAAGCAGATGGCCGCAAAGCTGGGTAAGCCGTTCGATGCGTCAAAACTGTTCAGCGACCCGGCCTATAACGTGGCGATGGGGGCGGCCTACCTGTCCCAGATGGCCGAGGAATTCGGGCCATCAATCGCACTCATCGCGTCGGGCTACAACGCAGGTCCGGGCCGACCGCGCCGCTGGATCGGCGAATTCGGCGACCCCCGGCGGGCGGATGTCGACGTGGTCGACTGGGTCGAGACGATCCCCTTTGCCGAAACCCGGACCTATGTGATGCGGGTGGCCGAGGGCGTGGTGATCTACCGGGCCAAGCTGAAGGGGGCGGTCGGGCCGGTGCGGATCACGGACGAGTTGAAGGGGTGACCGAGGTCTAAAATTCTTCTAGAAGAATTTTAGACCTCGTGCCGTCGCTCCAGTTGCGCGAGCCGCACTTGGCGCAGCGCCTCGACAAGAAGCGCTGTCAGCAAGCCAAAGCTGAGAAACCCGTTCACCGCCGCCATCGCCGCAAGGATGCGCCACTCCTGCGGGGCCAGGACGTCGCCCAGGCCAAGCGTCGTGAAGGCGACAAGCGAGAAATAGATCGAAGCCTCAAGCGTCGGCAGGGCCCCAAGCACAAACAGCGCCAGCGCCCAGATCCAGACGCCCGTAGTGATCACAGCCAGCACCCACAGGCAGACGCACACCAGCATCAACAGAAGCTTAGGCCGCTGGGGCGCGGTGATCAGCCAGGGATGGGCCCTCTTGAAGGCCGCTTCCAGAAGGAACGCCGCAACGGCCATGATCATCACGTTTACGACCAGAAGCCCGGTGCCAAGTGCTATCTGGACGATCATCGCAACCCTTCTGGACTATGCCTGTCGCAGACCTTATCTGAAGCCGATCATGGTGGCCAAGTCCGATCCCAACTCAAAGCTTATCGCCGAAAACCGGCGCGCGCGCTTTGACTACAGCATCGAGAGCGATCTTGAGGCCGGGATCATGCTGTTTGGCTCCGAGGTGAAAAGCCTTCGCCAGGGCGGATCGAACATCGCGGAAAGCTATGCGTCCGTTGAAGGCGGCGAGCTTTGGCTGATCAACGGCTACATCGCGCCCTACGTGCAAGCCAAGACCTTCGGGCATGAAGAACGCCGTCGGCGCAAGCTTCTGGTATCCAAGAAGGAACTCAGCCGGCTGTGGTCCGCCGTGGGCCGCGAGGGCATGACCATCGTGCCGATGAAGATGTACTTCAACGACCGCGGCATCGTGAAGCTGAAGCTTGGCATCGCCAAGGGCAAAAAGCTGGCCGACAAGCGCGAGACCAGCGCCAAGCGCGACTGGGACCGCGACAAGGCCCGGCTCTTGAAGCAGAACAGCCGGGGCTGACCCTGCACTAATCGAACATTTCTTGCCGGAAATGCCGCTTTCTGTCAGAGTTTCCCATGCCGGACACAAAGTCCGGCGGATAAGCCGGGCTAACCCGGTCAAGGGAACCGGCGACAAGGGAAAGGTAAACGGTCATGGGTATGGAGCTGATCATCCAGATCATTGCAGGCCTTCTGGGCGGCAATGCAGCGGGCGCGGGGCTCAAGAACCTCAGCCTCGGGACGGCGGGAAACTCGGTTTCCGGGGCCGTCGGTGGCGGTCTTGGCGGCCTTCTGATGGGCATGCTGGGCGGTGACGCCGGAGCGGCAGCTGGTGCTGCTACGGACGCGATGGCGAACCTCGACATTGGTTCGATCATCCAATCCGTCGCAGGCGGCGGCATCGGCGGTGCGGTCCTGACCGCGATCCTCGGGATGCTGAAGAAGGCGCTCGTGAAGTAACCTGACGAATTGACACGGCGCGGGGGCAAGACCTGTCCCCGCGCCGCTTGCGCCTTCTGCGCCCGCATGGGTATATCCGGGTAACTTCCCGGAGGCCCGCATGACCCCCTCGCCACAGGATGATCCGAAAACGCTGGTCTCGACCGACTGGCTGGCCAAGCATTTGCGCGACCCGGACCTTCGGGTCCTGGACGCAAGCTGGTATCTGCCCGCGCAGAACAGGGATGCAAAGGCCGAATACGCCGCCGCGCATATCCCCGGCGCGCGCTTCTTCGACATCGACGAGATTTCCGACCAGCGGTCATCCCTGCCCCACATGGCGCCACCGCCAGAAAAGTTCATCAGCAGGATGCGGGCGATGGGCGTGGGCGACGGGCATCAGGTCGTGATCTACGACGGCGCGGGGATCTTCAGTGCCGCCCGCGTCTGGTGGACCTTCCGGCTGATGGGCAAGCTGGACGTGGCCGTTCTGGACGGCGGTTTCCCGAAATGGCAAGCCGAGGGCCGCGAGATCGAGGACATGCCCCCGATCATCCGCGACCGGCACATGACGGTGTCGCGCCAGAACAACCTTGTGAAGGACGTGACGCAAGTCGCCCATGCCGCCAAGCTGGGCGAGGCCGAGATCCTGGATGCCCGTTCAGCGGCGCGGTTTCGGGGCGAGGCACCGGAACCGCGCGCGGGCCTTCGGTCGGGACATATCCCGGGGTCGAAGAACATCCCATTTGGCGAGGTCCTGAACCCCGACGGCACGATGAAGCCGCCTAGCGAGCTGAAGGCCGTGTTCGAGGCAGCAGGCGTCGACTTGAAGAAGCCCGCGATCACCTCTTGCGGCTCGGGGGTGACGGCGGGGGTCCTGTCGCTCGCGCTGGAACGGATCGGCCACCGGAATCATGCGCTCTATGACGGCAGCTGGGCCGAATGGGGCATGTACGACGACTTGCGGGTCGAGACCGGATAGTGCCTTGCCATTTTTACCGGTTCCCTGCGGGAATAGGTCGGCCAACCGTGCGTTCTAGACAATGCGGCCGCCGTTGCCTATCGCCGCTCTCGCCCTGCGGCGAGAGTGAAAACCCGTCACCGCCTGCCAATCTGACCGGAGCCTTCCAATGCTCGAAACCCTGAATGCCCAGCCGCAGGACAAGATACTGCAACTCATCGCCATGTTCCGGGACGACCCGCGGACCACCAAGATCGACCTTGGTGTCGGCGTCTACAAGGACGCGACTGGCCTGACCCCGGTCATGCGCGCGGTCAAGGCGGCGGAAAAGCAGCTGTGGGAGGTGGAGAAGACCAAGACCTACACCGGTCTGGCTGGGGAACCCGCCTACAACGCCGCATTGGTGGCGATGATCCTGGGCGAGGGCTATGCTGACCGGGCTGCCTCGGTGGCAACGCCCGGCGGGACGGGTGCGATCCGGCAGGCGCTGGAACTGATCAAGATAGCCAACCCCAAGGCTCGCGTCTGGATGTCCGCGCCGACCTGGCCGAACCATCCCTCGATCGTGAAATACCTAGGCATGACCGGGGTGGAGTATCGCTACTTCAACGTCACCACTTCGGGCATCGACTTCCCGGGCCTGATGGCCGATCTGGAAGGCGTTGCGGCTGGCGACGCCGTCCTTCTGCACGGCTGCTGCCACAACCCGACGGGGGCCAACCTTGACGGATCGCAGTGGGATCAAGTGATCGCACTTCTGCAAAAGAAGGGCGCGGTGCCGTTTGTGGACCTCGCCTATCAGGGCTTCGGCGACGGGCTTGAGGAAGACGCCGCAGCGACCCGCAAGATCGCCGCCGCCTTCCCCGAGGTGCTGATCGCCGCGTCGTGTTCGAAGAACTTCGGCATCTACCGCGAGCGGACGGGGATTCTGGTGGCGCTGACGTCGCCCGACCGCAAGGCCGTGGTGCAGGGCAACCTGAACTTCCTGAACCGGCAGAACTACAGCTTCCCGCCCGACCACGGCGCGCGGCTGGTGACGATGATCCTAGAAGACGCCAGTCTGACCGCCGAGTGGAAGGAGGAGCTGGAGGAGGTCCGCCAGAACATGCTGTCCTTGCGCAAGCAGCTGGCCGACGAGTTGCGCCGGGCCACCAACACCGACCGCTTCGACTTTGTCGCCAGCCACCGCGGCATGTTCAGCCGCCTCGGCCTGACCGAGGCGCAGGTGAACCGGCTCCGGGAAGAGAATGGCATCTACATGGTGGGCGACAGCCGGATCAACATCGCGGGCCTGAACGCCAAGACCGTCCCGATCCTTGCCGCCGCCATCGCGCAGGTGATCTGACACATCATGCTGGCCGTCGTCCTGTCCCTAGCAGCGGCGGCGGCCTTTGCGGCTTCGGCAATGTTCATCGACCAGGTCTCCGGTCGGGTCGGACCGCTGCAACTGTCGCGCTGGCAGATGAGCCTCGCCTTCCTGATGACCGCCGCCATCGTTGTCGCGACGGGGGGCTGGCGCAGTCTTGATCTAGAGATGATCCTGTGGCTGATGGCTTCCTCGGCCACTGGTATCATGGTCGGCACGCTGACCTATATTGCGACGATCCAGTATACCGGGCCGCGCATCTCGGCGCTTTTGTTCACCGCCGCCTCGCCCTTTGCGCTGGCTTTGGGCTTTGGCTTCAGGGGCGAGACGGTCACTCTGACGCAATCCGCCGGCGTCGGCCTGATCGTCGCCGGGATCGCCCTGGCCGTGATGGGCCCGAAACAGGACGAAGGCGCATGGACCCCGAAACCCCTGTGGATCGGGATTGGCCTCGGCCTCGTCACCTCGTTCGCGCAGGCCTTGGGCGGCCTCCTCGCCCGCCCCGCGATGCTGGCGGGGGCCGACCCAGTGGCCGCGATGGTGGT
>JBGSVS010000477.1:0-9245 GCA_041752895.1 Tabrizicola sp. | reverse complement strand
GAGCTCTTCGAAGCTGCCTTCGTCGAGCAGCACGTCGAGCCGTTCGCGCGCGGTCAGCTTGCCCTTGGCGTGCTGGGCCTGCACCCGACGCTCCCCGCCCCCGGCCCGCGCGGCCTCACGACGGGCCTCAAGCTCTGCAAGAATGTCCTTCATCGCGCCCTCCCCCGGCTGATGCCCTGCACAATCTAGGGCAACGCTGCGGGTGCGAGAAGCGGGAAACGGCGAATTTGCAAAACCATTTGAAAGCGCGCCAATCAAATCGCAAATCCGCAAAGTATTGGACCCGTGACCCGCCCGCGCTATGCCCTGAGCACCCCAGCCCGAGGATACCATGACCCTGCCCATTCCCGTCGTCACCATCGGCCTTCTGATCGCCTCGAACATCTTCATGACCTTCGCCTGGTATGGGCACCTGAAGTTCAAGGAAAGCGCGCTGATTACCGTGATCCTTGTGTCCTGGGGGATCGCCTTGTTCGAATACGTGCTGCAGGTCCCGGCAAACCGCATCGGCCACGGCCATTTCTCAGCGGCCGAGTTGAAGACGATCCAGGAAGTCATCACCCTGTCGGTCTTCGCGGTCTTTTCCGTCCTCTACCTGAAAGAGCCACTCCACTGGAACCACCTCATAGGCTTCGGGTTCATCGCGGCGGGGGCGTTCTTCATCTTCCACAAATGGTCGTAAGGTCAAACCCGCCCCCGGTGGACAATCCCCTCCGCCAAGCGTAGCCCTTCGCCATGCAAGAGCCAGTGTTTCTCGACCGGACGACCCCCCCGAAGATCGTCACCCTGATCCTCATGGCGGGGCTTTCCGCCCTGACGATGAACATCTTCCTGCCGTCCCTCCCCGGAATGGCCACCTACTTCGGCGTGCCCTATGGCGTGATGCAGCAGTCAGTGGCGCTGTATCTCCTCCTCTCCGCGCTCCTCCAGATCATCATCGGCCCGATCTCTGACCGCTACGGCCGTCGCGCCGTGCTGATCTGGTCGCTGGTCCTGTTCCTTCTGGCCACCGTGGGCACTCTCCTCGCCCCGACCGCAACCTGGTTCCTGGTCTTCCGCATGGCCCAGGCCGTGATCGCCTCGGGCATGGTCCTGTCGCGCGCCGTCGTCCGCGACATGGTCGCCGATGAGCGTGCCGCCAGCATGATCGGCTACGTCACCATGGGGATGAGCCTGGTGCCCATGATCGGCCCGGTCATCGGCGGAGTACTAGACGATTTCTACGGCTGGAAGGCGAACTTCGCGCTCCTCCTGATCCTGGGCATCGGCACCCTCGCCCTCGTCTGGGCCGACCTGGGCGAAACCGCAACCCTCCGCCGCGTCAGCCTGATGGACCAGATCCGCACCTACCCCGCCCTTTTCGCCTCGCGCCGGTTCTGGGGCTACACCCTCGCCGCCGCCTTCGCCTCGGGCTGCTTTTTCGCCTACCTCGGCGGCGCGCCTTACGTCGGCGACAAGATCTTTGGCCTCACTTCCACCCATGTCGGCGCGCTTTTTGCTTTGACGGCAATCGGTTACGCGCTTGGCAACTTCTTCGCCGGGCGCTACTCCGTCCGCATCGGCATGAACCGGATGATCCTGATCGGCTGCTTGGTCACCTCCTTCGGCCTCGCCGTCCTGGCGCTCCTCACCGCCGTTGGCCTCTCCGGCCCCACCACCTTCTTCGGACTCACCATCTTCATGGGCCTCGGCAACGGCATCTGCCTGCCCAACGCCAACGCCGGGATGCTGTCGGTCCGCCCCGACCTCGCCGGCACCGCCTCGGGCCTTGGCGGGGCGATCCTGATCGGCGGGGGTGCCGCCCTTGCCGCCGTTGCGGGCATCCTCCTCGGCCCCGGGTCGTCGGAGATGCCGCTGATCCTCCTGATGCTGGCTTCCTCCATCGCCTCGGTCATCGCCATCCTCTTCGTCATCCGCCGCGCCCGGCAGATCGGCGCTTGACGAAAGTTTGCAAAGCGCCGCATAGCTTTGCAAACAGGGGGCCGAGATGGCGATCCAGAAGCTTTACGCCGGTGTCAAACTGCGCGAGATCCGCGGCCGCCTTTCGCTGACCCAGAAGGCTTTCGCCGACAAGCTGAACGTCTCGCTGCCCTATCTGAACCAGATGGAGAACAACCACCGGCCCGTCAGCGCCGCCGTGGTCCTCGCCCTCGCGCAGGAATTTGGCCTCGACGTCACCGAGCTGACGGTAGGCGAAAGCGAACGCCTGGTGACCGACATGCGCGAGGCCCTCGCCGACCCGGTCTTCACCACCGCCACCCCGCCCGTCGCCGACCTTCGCCTTGCGGCCTCCAACGCCCCGGCCCTCGCCCGCGCCTTCCTGGACCTCCACCGCGCCTATCGCCAGACCCACGAACGCCTCGCCTCGCTGGACGAAGCCCTGGGCCGCGAAGATGCCTCCCTTCGCCCTTCGGCCTGGGAGGAAGTCCGCGATTTCTTTCACTATTGCGACAATTACCTTGATGCGATCGACCGTGCGGCGGAATATTTCGCAACTTCGGCAACCAGCGGAAAACCCATCGAAACCCTCGCGCAGGACCTGCTGAAACGGGCAGGCATCAGCCTGCACTATTCGAACACTGCGCCCTTGCGGCACTACGACCCGCAAGCCAGGCGTCTGGACATTTCCGCTCGGGCCTCAAACCCCTCGCAACGCTTCCAGCTGCTGCATCAGATTGCCCTTCTCACGCAGAATGAGCTTCTTGAGGCAACCCTCGACCTCGCAAGGTTTTCCACCCCCGAGGCTCGCGACATCGCCAAGATCGGCCTTGCGAACTATTTCGCCGGGGCGGCCCTTTTGCCCTACCGCGCTTTCCTGACCGCCGCGCAAGAGTTTCGCCACGACCTTGAGCGTCTGGCTGACATCTTCGGTGCCAGCATCGAACAGGTCGGCCACCGCCTGTCCACCATGCAAAGACCGGGCGCCAAAGGCATCCCCTTCTTCTTCGTCCGCGTCGACCAGGCGGGCACGATCACCAAGCGCCACTCCTCGACGCGCCTGCAATTCGCGCGCTTCGGCGGGGCCTGCCCCTTGTGGAACGTCCACCAGGCCTTTGAAACCCCAGGACAATTCCTGCGTCAACTGGCGGAAACCCCCGACGGTGTGCGCTACCTTTGCCTTGCCCGCGATGTGTCAAAACCCGCAGGTGCCTTCCTTGCCCCCGTCCGCCGCTATGCCATCGGCCTGGGGTGTGAGGTGCAGCACGCGCAACACCTCGTCTATTCCGATGGGCTAGACCTCAAAGGTCGGTTCGAGCCCATCGGGATTTCCTGCCGGATCTGCGAACGGGTGAACTGCCACCAGCGTTCCGTGCCACCTCTGGAAGGCCGGTTGAAGATCAACCCCAACGCCCGCGACGTCTTGCCCTACGAGATCGGCTGAACCTTCGTCGTTCCCTTCGGTCCTCCTCAGCGCCCCCCGCGAGGAGAAGCCGAAGGCGCACGACGAGCCGTCACTTGCGCAGCGCCGAAGCGATCTGGTCCTTCAGCCGCGACCGCAACTTGCGCAGGGTCTCTTCCTCAGCCTCGGTGAGCAAGTCCAGCCGGGCCTCCGACCGATGCACTTTGTCGTTGACCACGTCATATTCGACCAGGAGCCCGGCGAAATGGGCATCCGACGCCTTCAACGCGCTGATCTTCTGCGCCTCCGCCGGAAATTCCTTGTGCAGCGTGTGCGGGGTATTCGACATGCCTGTCTCCTTTTTGACTGTCCCGGCTAGTCTAGAAGACTGCACCCGACCCCGCCTTGACCCGGATCAATCGCGGGGCCTTAACGCTGCGATACCTGCCAGTTCGGATTGATCCACGGTTCCAGGTTTGACGCCGGCAGCGGCGCGCGGCCCAGAATATGGTCCGCCGCCTTCTCGCCCACCATGATCGACGGCGCGTTCAGATTGCCGTTCGTCACCTGCGGGAAAATCGACGAATCGGCCACGCGCAGCCCTTCAACGCCGATCACCCGGCACTCGGGATCGACCACGGCCATCGGATCGGACGCCCGCCCCATCCGCGCCGTGCCACAGGGGTGATAGGCACTTTCGACGTGTTCGCGCAGGAAATCGTCAAGTTGCGCATCGGTCTCAAACCCCGGCCCCGGCTGCAACTCGGACCTGAGGTAAGGCTTGAACGCCTCTTGCCCAAAGACTTCGCGGGTCAGGCGGATGCAGGTGCGGAAGTCCTCCCAGTCCGACGGGTCCGACATGTAATTGAACCGGATCACCGGGGCGTCTGTCGGGTTGCCCGACCGCAGCGTGATCGACCCGCGCGACTTTGACCGCATCGGCCCGACATGAGCCTGAAAGCCGTGCCCCGCCGCCACAGCCTTGCCGTCATAGCGCACGGCGATGGGCAGGAAGTGGTACTGGATATCGGGGTATTCGACCCCGGCCTTCGACCGGATGAAGGCGCAGGCCTCGAACTGGTTCGATGCGCCAAGGCCCTTGCCGGACAGCATCCACTGCGCGCCGACCCAGGCCTTGCCCCAGAGATTCCAGTATTTGTAAAGGGTTATCGGCTGGCTTGCCGAGAACTGCATGTAAATCTCCAGATGGTCCTGCAGGTTCGCACCGACCCCGGGCCGGTCCGCCACCACCTCGACCCCATGCTCCTTCAGATGCGCCGCAGGCCCGATCCCGGATAGCATCAGAAGCTTGGGTGAGTTGATCGACGAGGCCGCAATGATGACCTCGCGCCCCGCCTTGATCACCTGCCGCCCGGCCCGAGTGTCCACCTCGACCCCCACCGCGCGCTTGCCCTCCATCACCACCCGCCGGGCAAAGCCCCGGACGATCTGCACATTCCCCCCCGCCATCGCGGGCTTGAGATACGCATTTGCCGCCGACCAGCGCCGCCCCTTGTGGATCGTCGCCTCGAAGGGACCGAAGCCCTCCTGCTGCTGGCCGTTATAGTCCTGCGTGACCGGATACCCCGCCTGCCGCCCCGCCTCGATGAAAGCGTCGAACAGAGGGTTCACCCTCGACCCTCGCGACACATGCAAAGGCCCGTCCACCCCCCGGAACTCCGGCCCCGACCCGCCGTGCGACGCCTCCATCCGCTTGAAATAGGGCAGCACATCGGCATAGCCCCAGCCATCCGCGCCCAGCGCGGCCCAGGTGTCGAAATCCTTGGCATGACCCCGGACATAGACCATCCCGTTGATCGAGGACGACCCCCCGATCACCTTCCCCCGCGGCGTCGCCAGCCTGCGTCCGCCGAGATGCGGCTCGGGTTCCGTCGCGAACCCCCAGTCGTAGATCCCCATGTTCATCGGGTAGCTCAACGCCCCCGGCATCTGGATGAACGGCCCCGCGTCCGACCCGCCGTGCTCGATCACTGTCACCCGCTTGCCCGCCTCGGCCAGCCGGTAGGCCATCGCGCAACCCGCCGACCCTGCGCCCACGATCACGTAATCCGCATGCATCAAACCGCCCCCCGCGCCAGTTCCGCCTCAAGATGCCGCAAGGCCAGCGCCACCGCCGCCGCCCCGTCCGGAGGCCCCGACTTCAGCACCTCGCGCAGGTAAAGCCCGTCGATCATCGCACCCAGCGAATCAGCGATCCCCTCTGCCCGCGCCCCCGCCAGCGGCCGCAAAGCCGACACCAGGTTCGACCGCAGCCGCCCCTGATAGACCGCCAGCAGCCGCTTTGCCTCGGGCACCGATTGCGCCAACACCCAGAAGTTCAGCCAGGCACCCACCACATCGCGTCGAAAATTCCCCGCGCTGAACGAGGCGCGCAGGATCGCCCGCACCCGGCCTTCCGGCCCCTCGGCGACGCCAAGGGCGCCGCGCACTTCGGCACCGTAAAGCGTCATCACATGCCGCATGGCGGCCAGAAACATCTCTTCCTTCGACCCGAAATAGTGGTGCGCCAGCGCCGAAGACATGCCCGCCCGCTTGGCAATCTGGCTGACGGTGACGTCCAAAGACCCGACACGGCCGATCTCGACAATCGTGGCTTTCACCAGCGCGTCCTTGCGGATAGGCTCCATTCCAAGCTTCGGCATCGGTGCGGCCTTCGATAAAAAACTTGCCAAACCGTATAAGCGCGAAGTTTATTGACTCGTCAATCAACAAAAAACGGGGAGCCCTGATGACCATCCGTGCCACTCTTTTGACCACCGCCGTAACCTTCGTCCTCGCAGGATCTGCCTTTGCAGAAGGCTGCGACAAGGTGATCTTCTCTGACGTCGGCTGGACCGACATCACCGCCACCACCGCCGCGACATCCTTGGTGCTTGAGGCGCTGGGCTACGATACCGAAATCAAGGTGCTGTCCGTGCCCGTCACCTATGCGGGCCTTGCTGGCGGCGACATCGACGTGTTCCTTGGCAACTGGATGCCGACGATGGAGGCCGATATTGCCGCCTATCGTGACGCGGGCACAGTTGAGACCGTGCGCACCAACCTTGAGGGCGCGAAATATACCCTGGCCACCAACGAGGCCGGTGCCGCCCTTGGCATCACCGATTTCGCGGCCATCGCCGCGCAGAAAGACGCGCTTGAGGGCCAGATCTACGGGATCGAGCCGGGCAATGACGGCAACCGGCTGATCCTCGACATGATCGCCTCCGGGCCCTTTGGTCTGGATGGGTTCGACGTGGTCGAATCCTCGGAACAGGGGATGCTGGCCGAGGTGAAGAAAGCCTCAGAGGATGGCAAGCCGATCGTGTTCCTGGGCTGGGAACCGCACCCGATGAACGCCAATTTCAAGATGACCTACCTCAGCGGCGGTGATGACTTCTTCGGCCCGGACTTTGGCGGCGCGATTGTCGCCACAAACGTGCGGGCGGGCTATCTGGCCGAATGCCCGAACACGGGCAAACTCTTGTCGAACCTCGCCTTCACCCTGCCGATGGAGAACGAGATCATGGGGGCCATCCTGAACGACGGCGAAGACCCGGCCGATGCCGCCAAAGCATGGCTGGCCGCCAACCCGACCGCTTGGGAAGGCTGGCTTGACGGCGTGACGGCCAAGGACGGTGGCGACGCCAAGGCCGCTGTCACCGCAGCCCTGCAATAAGGTTTCGGGGGCCCCGGACACGGTCCGGGGCCTTCCCTTCCTTCCGTCGGAGGCGATGAATGGACTGGCTGACCGATACCAAGATCCCCGTGGGAAAGACCGCAAAGACCGTCTTTGACTGGATGAACGACAATCTGGGCGGGCTGTTCGACGCCATCTCTGCCGTGCTGGAATGGATGATCGATCACATCCTGTGGCTGCTGCAGGCCCCGCATCCCTTTGTGATCATAGCGCTTTTCATCGCGCTGACCTGGGTTTTGCAAAAGAACTGGAAGGTCTGCCTTGGTGTGTTGCTCGGCTTTCTCTTCATCCTGAACCAGGGGTATTGGGAGGAAACGACCGAAAGCCTGACGCTGATCCTGTCGGCCTGCGTGGTCTGCATGGGGCTGGGCGTGCCGATTGGCATCGCTGCCGCGCACCGGCCCAAGCTTTACCGCGCCATGGTGCCGATCCTTGACCTGATGCAGACCCTGCCGACCTTTGTCTATCTGATCCCGGCCATCGTGTTCTTCGGCCTCGGGATGGTGCCGGGCCTGATCGCCACGGTCATCTTCGTGCTGCCTGCGCCGATCCGCCTGACGCATCTTGGCGTCTCGTCCACGCCGCAAGCCCTGCTTGAGGCGGCAACGGCGTTTGGCGCCACACCGAAGCAACGGCTGTGGAAGGTGGAACTGCCCTATGCGTTTCCGCAGATCATGGCCGGGCTGAACCAGACCATCATGCTGTCGCTGTCGATGGTGGTGATCGCGGCCCTTGTGGGGGCAAACGGGCTCGGAGTGCCAGTGGTGCGGGCGCTGAACTCGGTCAACACAGCGCTCGGGTTTGAAAGTGGCTTCATCATCGTGGTGGTGGCCATCCTGCTGGACCGCATGCTGAGGGTGTCGAGATGACCGAAGAACCTGCCGTCACCTTCGACCGCGTCTCCATCGTGTTCGGAGACCATCCCGACCGCGCCCTGCCCCTGATGGACCAGGGCATGTCACGCGGCGACATCCAGACCCAGACGGGCCAGATCCTTGGCGTGCATGATTGTTCGCTGACCGTGGCCAAGGGCGAAATCTTGGTGCTGATGGGCCTCTCCGGTTCGGGCAAATCCACGCTGTTGCGGGCGGTGAACGGCCTGAACCCTGTGGTGCGCGGGTCGGTCACCATCCGCGATGGTGACTGGACGTCGAATGTCACCACCTCCTCACCCGCCGATCTGTTGCGGGTTCGGCGCGAGAGCATCGCGATGGTGTTCCAGCAGTTCGGCCTGCTGCCATGGCGGACGGTGCGTGAAAACGTGGGGCTTGGCCTTGAACTGGCAGGGCAAAACCCCGAACAGCGCAAGGCGAAGGTCGATGAACAACTGGCCTTGGTGAACCTGACCCAATGGGCCGAGCGCAAGGTCGGCGATCTTTCGGGCGGCATGCAGCAGCGTGTCGGACTGGCCCGCGCCTTCGTGACAGACGCGCCGATCCTGCTGATGGATGAGCCGTTTTCGGCGCTTGACCCGCTGATCCGGGCAAAACTGCAGGACGAACTTCTGGACCTGCAGAAAAAGCTGAAGCGCACCATCATCTTCGTCAGCCACGATCTGGACGAGGCCTTCAAGATCGGCAACCGGATCGCCCTGATGGACGGGGGGCGCATCGTTCAATGCGGCACCGCGCGCGAGATCATCGCCAACCCGATCAGCGATTATGTCGCCGATTTCGTGGCACATATGAACCCGCTTTCGGTGCTGACCGCCCGGGATGTGATGGAGCCGGGCACCAGCGCCGGGGCCCGCACGCTGGATGCCGAAACCCCGGTCAAGGATGTGATGGCGCTGATGTCGGACGGCGTGACAGAGATGGTGGTGCAGGAAAACGGCCGCAATCTGGGCCTGATCCGCACCGCCGGGCTGATGGCCAAGCTTTTGAACCCGCGCGGCAGCTGAGGGGCGGCGCTCAGGCCTTGGCCACCTTCTTGGCCGCCGGCTTCTTGGCGGGGGCCTTCTTGGCCGTGGCCTTTTTCGCAGCAGGCTTGGCGGCGGCTGCCGCCTTTTTTGGCGCGGCTTTCGTCTTGCCGCCCTTGCCCGCCTTTTCGGCCACCAGCGCCAGCGCCTCGTCCAGCGTGACCGCTTCGGGATCCATCTCTTTGGGCAGAGTGGCGTTGATCTTGGCCCATTTGATGTAGGGGCCGTATTTTCCGGGCATCACCTGAACTTCGCCGCCGTCCGGATGTTCGCCCAACACGCGCAGC
>JBGSVS010000476.1:0-1815 GCA_041752895.1 Tabrizicola sp. | reverse complement strand
GCGGGCGGCGGCGACGGCGGCTCAGGCGTTCCTGCGGTCGGGTCGCGCGGCGGACCTGAAAATGGCGCGGAAGATGTTCTTGAAAGAGCATGGCACGGTCTTCAAGGTCTTGCGGTCGATGCAGAACGCGTATTATCGCAGCGACGACCGGCGCGAGCGGTTCGTGAGTCTGTGTCACGACATCGACGTGCAGCGGTTGACGTTCGAGGCCTACATGAACAAGAAGCTTGTCGCGGCGCGCCCCTTGGCCCATCTGAAGATCGGCTTCAAGAATGTGATGCACCTGATGGGAGTCGTCAGTCCAAAATGGTCGTGATGGAGCCGATTGACTTGCCGATCCCGGCCTTTGGGCCTGACGGTGCCTTGGTCCCGGTGGGCAAGCTGGCCGTGCACCGGCAAGGTCTGCGGCATCCGGCGGTGTCGGTCTTCGTGCTGCGTGGGTCTGAAATCCTGATCCAGCAGCGCGCGGCCGGGAAGTATCACACCCCCGGGCTTTGGGCGAATACCTGCTGCACGCATCCGATGTGGGGTGAGCAGGCGGCGGTCTGCGCGACGCGGCGACTGGGGCAGGAGTTGGGGATCAGTGGGCTTGCGCTGCGGCATGCAGGGCAGGTGGAATACCGCGCCGCCGTGCCAGGGGTGCGCGAGAACCTGATCGAGCACGAGGTCGTCGAGGTTTTCGTGGGCGAGGCTGGCTGGCCGTTGGACCTGGAGCTGGACCCTGACGAGGTGCAAGCGGTGCGGTGGGTGTCGCTGGACGCGCTGCGGGCCGAGATTGCTTTGAGGCCCGAGGCGTTCACTCCCTGGCTGCGAATCTATCTGGAAAAGCACGCGGCGATGATCTTTGCGGCCTCAAGCCTGGCCGAGGCTGTCCAGGATCAGGGCTGAGAGCCCGTCCTCCGTTTCCTCATGCGCAAGGTGGCCGAGCTTCGGCAGCAGGTGCAGCTTTGCGCCGGGGATGCGTTTGGCCGCGTCGATAGAGACTTTGGCCGGGACGGCGCGGTCGCCTTCTGATGCGATAAGGGTGACATTTGTCGTCGTCTGCGGAAGGCGTGTCAGGAGGCCCTGAAGCTTCCAGTCGGCCATCATGCCGAGCGCCCCCGTCACGTGATCCGGGTCGCGGACGAGCTTCAGGTATTGCGCGCGGCCTTCCGGGTCCAAGGGGGAGCCGGTGCCGGTGAGGATGCGTTCTACCGTGCCGGGGCGGCCGAAGAAGGTGGTGATGGCGGTCGAGGCGAAGGGCAGGGTCGCGAGGCCCTTGGCGATGATCGGGAACAGGAAGGCGGCGGCGCCGTCGAATTCGCCCAAGGCGGCGTTGAGGCCGATGATGTGCGGTACGGGGCGAAGTTCGGCCATGCGCAGGCCGATAGCGGCCCCGGCGGAGTGGCCGATGATGGCTTGCGGCTGGATGTGCAGAGTGTCGCACAGCGTCCAGAGGTCTTGCGCCATCGCGTCGAGGCCGAGGCGGCCCGCAAAGCCCTTGGCCGAAAGCCCGTGGCCGGGGAGGTCGGGGGTGATGACCCGGTAGGTTTCGCTCAGGCCGGGGATTGTGCGGCGGAAGCTGTGGAGGGAGGCTCCGGTCCCGTGGAGGAGGAGGAGCGCGGGAGCGTCTTTCGGGCCGGTGTCTGCGACCCAGAAGCGCTGGCGGCCTGACTGGATCAGGCTGGATTGGGCCTTGAAGGGCCAGTCGTTTGGCAGGGCGGCGGGGGTCATGTCAGGCCAGCGTTGCAGCAATCGCCCGGGCGTCGGCGCGGGGGAGGGGGACGTAACGGCTGAGCATGGCTTGCGCGAGTTCGGCCAGCGCCGGTTGCGGGC
>JBGSVS010000475.1:0-6176 GCA_041752895.1 Tabrizicola sp. | reverse complement strand
GGCAGATCTGGAGGAGGCCGCCGCCGCCGGTGCAGTCGCGGCAGCAGCGGTGGAGCGCTTTGGCCGGATCGACGGGCTGGTAAACGCGGCGGGATTGACGACGCGGGGATCCTTCGTGACGGGCTCTGCGGCGATCTGGGACCAGCTTTTCGCGGTGAACGCCCGGGCCGGGTTCCTGCTGATGCAGGCAGCAATTGCCGACATGCAGCGTCGGGGCGCAGGTGGGTCCATCGTCAACATCCTGTCGATGAACGCGCATTGCGGGATCCCGGACCTCGCGATCTATTCCGGGACCAAGGGGGCGATGGTGACGCTGACGAAGAATGCAGCCCATGCGCATATGGCCGACCGCATCCGCGTCAACGGGATCAATCTTGGCTGGGTTGCGACCGAGACCGAGGACCGGCTTCAGTCTGCGCTTCTTGGTCCCGACTGGGAGGCCAAGGTTGCTGCGGCCGAGCCGCTGGCGCGGCTGGTCACGGCTGAAGAATGCGCCCGGCTGGCGGCGTTTCTGCTGTCGGGCGCGTCAGTCCCAATGAGCGGGGCAGTCATCGACTTCGAGCAGCGCGTGGCGGGGGCACGATGACCGAGGCAAGCCCGCCCCGCGATTTCGAGGCCCTGCGCGCGGCACTGGTGGCACGGTCCGGGCGGCTGTCGAAGCGGTTGGCACAGGTGGCGCAGTTTTTCCTGAACCATCCGGAGGAAGTGGCAGTCTCGACTTTGGTGCGGCTTGCCGAACTGGCGGACGTGCCCCCCGCGACGATCACACGCTTTGCCAAGGAACTGGGGTTTCAAGGCTTTGCCGATCTGCAGCAGGTGTTCCGGGAACGACTCCTAGGCCCGCGACTGCCCTATGCCGAGCGCGTCTCGGGCGCGGGGGACAGTGATCTGGACCAGCCGGGGGTGGTCTTCGGCAGTTTCGTGCAGGCCGCCGTCCAGTCGCTGCTGCGGATCGAAGAGGCGCTGGACCGCGATCAGTTGGCTGCGTGCGTGGAAGTGCTGGCAGCAACCGAGGTGGTGCATGTCGCCGCGGCGCGGGGGGCGTTCGGGCTGGGGGCTTACACGGTCTATGGGCTGGGCTCCATCGGGCGGCGGGCGCAGCTGATCGACAATCTGGGCGCGATGCGGGCGATGCAGGTGGCGGCGATGGGGCCGGGGGATACGCTTCTGGCGATGACCTTCGACGACTACACACCCGAGACGGTGGAGGTGGTGAAGCTGGCTGCAGGGCGCGGCAACCGGGTGCTGGTCATCACCGACAACGCGCTTAGCCCCGTGGCGGGACTGGCCAACCATGTGCTGTACGTCAACGAGGCGCGGCTGGGCCATTTCCGCAGCCAGATCCCGGCGTTGGTCGTGGCGCAGGCGATGATCGTCGGGCTGGGGCGGCGGCTTGGATCGGTTGAAAATCCCCAAAATCAGGGAAATGAAAATTCCGTTGCATCGACTCATCGCTTGGCCAAGGATGTCCGAGGGAGGGCGCCATGATGCACAGTCGGTTCGACTTTGCCGGGGCTGAGGTCGTGGTCGTTGGCGCAAGCCGCGCCGGGATCGGGGCATCGATTGCCCGGGCGTTTCAGGACGCAGGGGCAACCGTCGCGATCACCGGGGCCGAGGCCGAGCCCGCACCCGAGGATGCGGCGCGTTTTGGCTACACTCAGCTGGACGTGACGGATGGGGCGGCGGTCAGGGACTTTGCCGCGCGGCATGACCGGGTGGACGTTCTGGTCAACTGCGCCGCCATTACCGCGCGGGGCGAGGAGATGGCTCCGGACTTCTTTGCCCATGTCGTCAACGTGAACCTGCATGGCACCTTCCGCATGGCCGAGGCGTTCCACGGGCAACTGAAGGCCGCGAAAGGCGCGCTGATCAACATCGCGTCGATGTATGCGATGTTCGGCAGCCCAAAGAACCCGGCCTATGGGGCCTCGAAAGCCGCCGTGGTGCAGCTGACAAAGTCGCTGGCGATTGCTTGGGCTGGGGATGGCATCCGGGTCAACGCAGTGGCCCCCGGCTTTATCGTCACCCAGCAATCCGCCCGCAGCCGCACCGACCCAGTGCATGTCGCCAATGTCTCGGCCCGGACACCGATGGGTCGTTGGGGCGAGCCGGAGGATATCTCGGGGCCAGTCCTGTTCCTTGCCTCCAATGCGGCGGGTTTCATGACCGGCACCTGCCTTGCCATAGACGGGGGATATTCCGTTGTCTGACCTTTCCACCATCGGCGCGGCTGTTGTCGGCACCGGCTTCATCGGCGCGGTCCACCTTTCGACGTTGCGCCGCCTTGGCATCCCGATTGTCGGCGTCCTTGGCTCTAGCGCCACGCGGGGGGCCGAACGGGCAAAGGCGCTGGGGGTGGCGAAGGCTTATGGGTCGTTGGATGAGCTTTTGGCGGACCCGGCGGTGCAGGTGGTCCACGTCACTTCGCCCAACGTCGCCCACTACCCTCAGGTGAAGGCGATCCTGGCGGCGGGCAAGCATGTGATCTGCGAAAAGCCACTGGCAATGACCTCGGCCCAATCGGCGGAAATGGTGGCGATGGCGCGGGCCTCCGGCAAGGTCGCGGCGGTCTGCTACAACACGCGGTTCTATCCCCTGAACCAGCATGCCCATGGGATGATGCGGGCGGGGGAACTGGGCGATCTGCGGCTAATCACCGGGCATTTCCATCAAGACTGGTTGGCCAAGGACACCGACTGGAACTGGCGGCTTGAGGCGTCGGAAGGAGGCCCCCTGCGGTCGGTCAGCGACATCGGCACGCATTTGGTGGACCTGACGAACTTCGTCACCGGGCAAAAGCCGGTGTCGATCATGGCGGACCTGGCGACCTTCATCACCGAACGCCAGAAGCCCATCGGCCCTGTCGAGACCTTCACCACCACCAAGGGCCCCACCGAGACCCGGAAGATCGACACGGACGACGCCGCGACAATCCTATTGCGCTATGGCAACGGCGGGCGGGGGATGATGTCCACCAGCCAGGTCAGCCACGGGCGGCGGGGCCTTTTGTCGTGGGACATCTCCGGCGCGAAAGCCTCTGCCGCCTGGTCTGCCGAACACCCGGAGGACCTGTGGATCGGCCACCGCGAGGGGCCGAACCAGGTCCTCCTCCGCGACCCGTCGCTGATGAACCCGACCGGGGCGGCGGCGGCCTTCATGCCCGGCGGTCATCCCGAAGGCTTTGCCGACACCTGGGCCGCGTTCTTCACGCAGGTTTACCGCGACGTCGCCCGCGGGGGATGGGGCGAGGGGTCCACCTGGGCCACCTTCGATGACGGCCATTACGAGATGCTCTTCTGCGACGCCGTCCTTGCCAGCGCCGCAAGCGGAACCTGGGCCAACGTGGGATAAGACAGATGCAGCTTGGTATCCTCACCGCTCCCTTCGCCGACACTCCGCTGGAAGCCGTGGCCGACTACGCCGCCAGCGCCGGTTTCGAAGCGCTGGAGATCGCCTGCTGGCCGCAGGCCGGGGGCGAAAAGCGCCGATATGCCGGCACCGCTCATCTGCCCATCGAGGACATGACCGCCTCGCGGGGGTCAGAGATCATGGGGATGCTTGCATCGAAGGGCCTCACCGTCTCGGGACTTGGCTACTACCCCAATCCCCTCCATGCCGATGCGGCCCACCGGGACGCTGTGACCTCTCACCTGAAGAAGGTCATCACCGCTGCCAGCCTGATGGGCGTCAAGGTCGTCAACACCTTCGTCGGCGGTGACCGGACACTGACGGTGGACCAGAACTGGACGCGCGCCACGGACATCTTTGCGCCCATCGTCGCCCATGCGAAAGCCAGCGGCGTGACGCTGGCGTTTGAGAACTGCCCGATGATCTTCAGCCACGACGAATGGCCGGGCGGGCACAACATCGCCTATGCCCCGCGCATCTGGCGGCGGATTTTCGAGACCTGGGGCGATGCCGTGGGCATGAACTACGACCCCAGCCACCTTGTCTGGCAGATGATCGACGCGAACCGCTTTGTCCGCGAATTCGGTCCTTGGATGGTCCACGTCCACGCCAAGGACCTGATGATCGACCGCGACGGGCTATACGACCACGGTATCCTGTCCGCCGGGATGGGCTGGCAGATACCGCGCATGCCCGGTCTTGGCGAGGTTGACTGGCAAGATTTCTTCGCCACCCTCTATCGCGCGGGCTACGATGGCCCCATCATCATCGAACACGAGGACCGCGACTTCGAAGGCTCCGACGACAAGATCAAACGCGGCTTCGCCTTGGCGCGCGACGTCCTGCGCCCTTACGTCAAGTAACCATAACCAACGATCTGGGAGGATCACCATGAAACGTCTGTTGCTTGGAACCACGATGGCCCTGGGCCTGACCGGTATGGCCGCCGCCGAGGGCTACAAGATCGGCATCTCGAACACCGTGCAGGGCAACGGCTGGCGCGAGCAGATGGTCTGCGCCATGAAGGCCGAGGCGCTGGCTTCGGGCAAGGTCGAAAGCCTGAACATCGCGCACCGCAACACCGATGCGGCGGGCCAGCTGGAAGACATCCGCAACCTGATCCAAGCGGGCGTGAATGCCATCGTGGTGAACCCGTCGAACTCGGAAGGCATCAACGCCGCGATCAAGGAAGCGACCGATGCGGGGATCGTCGTCGTCGCCGTCGACCAGGCGGTGACCGAGCCGTCCGCCTATATCCTGTCGAACAACCAGACCGAATACGCCTACCTGGGTGCCAAGTGGCTGTTTGAACAGATGGGCGGCAAGGGGGCCGTGGTCTACATGCGCGGGGCCGCAGGCGCCGGTGCCGACAATGACCGCGACGTCGGCTTCAAGAAGGCGATGGCTGAGTTCCCGGAGATCACCGTGGCACAAGAGGTCTTCACCGGCTGGCAGCAGGACCAGGGCAAGCAGCAGATCAACGACATCATCGCGGCAGGCGTGCCGTTCCAGGGCATCTGGACATCCGGCATCGACAACGTGATCGTCGATGCGCTGGTCGAAAGCGGCGCGCCGATGGTGCCGGTCGTGGGGGCCGACAACGCAGGCTTCGTCGGCCAACTGTCGTCGGTCGAAGGCCTGATGGGTGCCGCCGTCACCAACCCGGGCTCGGTCGGTGGTGCGGGCGTGGCACTGGCGATCCAGATCCTTGACGGGAAGATGCCGGCCGAGAAAACCGTGCTCGTCAACCCGGCGCTGTGGGAGAACGTGACCGACGAAGGCAAGGCCAAGCTTGCCGCCGCCGCGAACCCGAACCTTTCACCTGAATGGCCGGTCTCGGTGTCGATCGACGGCTGGACCAACTACACAATGGACCAGATCATCGCCTGCAAAGGCCCGGGCGAATAAGCCTGGGGCCAACCGCCTGACAAAGGCGCTTCCCTCCCCCTCGTGGGGAGGGAGAGGGTGGGGGGCTCCCGCTTCGGCCCCCCGCACAACACGTTCTGCGAAAGACTGTCCTCCGAATGATCGCCGCCGACACCGACGCCGTTCTTGACGCCACGGGCGTAGCCAAGCGCTTTGGCGCGGTGCAGGCCCTGAAGAACGCCTCGCTTCAGGTCAAGGCCGGTCAGGTCGTAGCGCTGATGGGCGCAAACGGGGCCGGGAAATCCACCTTCGTCAAGATCCTGACCGGGGTGCTGAAGCCCGACAGCGGGCATGTGAAGATCAAGGGCCGTGACAGCACCGTCGCGAACCCCGCCGGGGCGCGGAAATGGGGGCTGGTGCCGGTCTACCAGGAACCCTCGTTGATCCCCGACCTTTCCGTCGCCGAAAACCTGCGCCTGGGCGGCACCCCCATGGAGCCGTTCCGCCATTGGGTCGCAGAGCTTGGCCTGCCCGACCTCTCGCCCGACGCGATGATCCGGTCACTCCCGCTCGCCTCCCTCCGAATCGTCGACCTCGCCCGCGCCCTTGCCATCGAACCGGATGTGCTGCTTCTGGACGAGCTGACCGCCGCGCTGCCGACCGACCTTGTCGACCGCGTGCTGAAGACCGTCCGCGCCCAGGCCGACACGGGGCGGTCCGTCATTTACGTCTCGCACCGTTTCAACGAAATCGCCGCGATCTGCGACCGGGCCACCGTTCTGCGCGACGGGCTGACCGTTGGCGACGTCGCCATCGAGCCCGGCATTGAAGAGCGCATCGTCGAAATGATGCTGGGTGGGGCGGTCGCCGCCGCCGTGGCCGCAGACCGGCCCGCGAAGCCC
>JBGSVS010000474.1:0-4612 GCA_041752895.1 Tabrizicola sp. | reverse complement strand
CGAAGATCCCGGGCGGGCCGCCGCATTTCCTGCGCGACCTGACCGGGCATGCGCTGCGCAGCCTGTTCGGTAAACGGAGTGTTAATCGCTAACCAACCGGTTCCGTGCTAGGATTGCGGCATATCCAACGCCAAGTCCTTTTCCCCTTTCGCACGGGATGATTCGCCATGAACGTGCCTGTCAGTGTGGCCCGCTGCCCGCTTTGTAGCGCGCTGGCCGATGCGCTTGATCCCTGGTTGGAGATCCCGGTCGATGTGAAGACCGGGCGGAAGACCGAAACGGGCCAATTGGTCTGGTGCAAGGACTGCGATGTCGGTTTCATGCAAAGGCCGATGTCCGCCGAAGAGATCGGCCAAGCCTATGACATCGGGGCCTATTACACGCATGGCCAGACGCATATGCCCGACGTCCCCGGCAGTCTGGCAGAGCGTGTGCTGGTCAAGCTGGCTTACCTCACGGACCGGGGCCGGATGATGGATGCGGCGTGGCTTTCAGAATTGCAGCCGGGGGCTGCGCGTATTCTGGATGTCGGCTGCGGGGCGGGGGATTTCGTGGCCTCGCTGGCGGCCCCCGGGCGGCAGCTTTACGGGGTGGAGCCCGATGCCAAGGCGCGCGAGGTCGCCAGCGGCAAGGGCGTGACGGTCGCCGAGGGCACTGCCGAAGCGATGCCGTCCGAGATTTCGGGGCAGACCTTTGATCTGGTCCTGATGACCCACGTCTTGGAACACTGCGCCGACCCGGGCCGGGCCTTGCGCAACGTGCGGGCGGTGTTGGCACCAGGGGGCGGGTTCTACTGCGAAGTGCCGAACTGCGCGGCGCTGCACTTCCAGACCTACGCCGAGATTTCCGAGATGTTGGACGTGCCGCGTCATGTGAATTTCTTCACGCCGACGTCGCTGCGGCGGCTGATGGAAAAGGCCGGGCTGAAGGTCGTGGCCGAAGTCCATCATGGGCACACGCGGCATTTCTTGCCGGGCTGGCGCGCCTGGGAGAACAAGGTGCATCGGCGGCTGCGGGAGAATGGCGGGGCCAGGCACACGCCGCCCCGCAGCGTTGCGCGCGATCTTCGCCTGCTTGCGCGGGAGGCGTTTGCCGGTCCGGATCAGAAGTACGATTGCATCGGGCTGTTCGTGCGCGCGGCCACCTAGCCGCACGCGGCTTGGGTCAGGGCCGGAACTGGAAATCCCGGCTAAGCGCCACGAACAGGCGCGGCGATTCGGCGCGGCCGCCAGCGTCGTCGCGGACGGTATAGCCAACGCCGCTCGACAGGCTCCAGTCCTCGGTCAGAAGGTAGTTGTACCCGGCGTCGACGCTGACCTGCTCGATGCGTTCAGTGGGGGAATCGCTAAGCTCGTAGGCCAAGTCGAGGAGAATAGTCGACCTTTCGCTGACGTTCTTTGTCCAGTTCAGGCTGAAGATCGACTGATCGGTTTCGGCGTCATCGTCGGCGTCGTAGGACACGCTGTGTTCAATGCTGGCCCCGATGCTGCCATCGGGCAGGGCGCGGGTCCAGTCGAGGCCGCCGATCAGGTCGGTCCCGGTCTCGTCACCATGGGTCAGCCCGAGCCGGGCCGAGATCGTGTCACGGTCGGTTTCAAGGTCGCGGCCGATCTCGAAGGTCTCGCGCTGGCCTTCGTCGGCGTCGGTCGCGACGCTCAGCTGAGTGTAGGCGGTGCCGACCGGCATGTCATAGGACAGCCGGATGCTGGCGTCGGGGCCACGCTCGGTCTCGATGACGTCGAACTCTTCGGTCTCGGTCTCGGTGTAGCCAAGCTCGATGTCCAGATCGGCGCGTTCGCTGAGCGCATAGTCAAGGCCCGCAAAGACGGTCGTGGCATCGGTGACGGTGGTGCCGAGATCCTCTTCCTCGCGGTGACGATAGCGCACGCCGACACGGCCGGTTGCGACTTCGGAAAAGCGCAGGATTGCGGCGACGTCGCCGCGCCATTCCTCGGCATCGACAAGTTCGGGATCGGTGACGTCGGTGTAGTCCGTCTGGTCGTAGGCAAGCCCGAAGACAAGGCCCACGCCCGAGGTCCGCCCGATCTCAAGCCCTGCCGACAGGAACAGGTCGCTGCGGGTGCCGGTCTCGTCCACGGCGCCAAGGTCGTCGCCGAAGGCGCCAACGTCGTCGGTGCGGAATTCGGCCGACAGGCCAAGCGCCGCCGTAGGCACTTCGCGCGTATAGCCGAAGGTCAGCGCCGAGCGGCCGAAGTCGATCTCGCCGCCATCGTCGGTATCCTGGGCGATGATGCCACCGGTGACCGCAAATTCCAGCCGGTCAAGCGCGGTTTCGCTGAGAATGCCAAAAGACAGAAGCGTGACATTGGCGATATCCGTGCCCTCGGCGGGCACGGCGAGGTCGGCGTTGCGGCTGATCTCAAGCCGGTTCTCGATCCCGAAGGTCAGGAGGGTGCCGCCCTCTTGCGCAAGGCTTGCGCCTGGCAAAAGCGTTGCCCCAAGGGCGAAGGCCCCACTGAAAAGCTGGCCTGAGCGGCGCATGACCGATTACTCGAACAGTTTGCGCTGCGGGATGACGATGACGTCGCCTTTGACAAGCCGGGTCGACCCGCCGCCGGATGCCCCACGCTCGATGGCGTCGAGGTCAAGCTTGTAGATCTGTTCGTTGCCGTTCTTGTCGACACGGCGCAACTGGATGCGCTTTTTCGCGGCGAAGGGCGACAGGCCGCCGGCCTGCGCGATTGCCTGCAGAAGCGTGGTGCCGAGCAGGACATCGACCTTGCCAGGCGTGTTGGCTGCACCCAGGACGTAGATCGGCATGGTAGCCGGCGGCCGCGGCTCCCGCGGCTCCGGGGGCACGGCAAGTGCCGCCAGCGAAACGAAGACAGTGGGCGGGCTGGCAAAGCCCGGGGCAAGGCGGCGGGAAAGTTCTTCCTGCACCTGTTCCAGGCTGCGACCGGACACACGGATCGTGCCCGCGACCGGCAACGAAATCTGACCGTCGGGCAGCACGATGGCGCTGCGGTTCAGGGTGGCGTCTTCCAGCACCTCGATCTGCAGCGTGTCACCCGGCCGGACGCGGTAATCCTGGGCGGAGGCAGAGACGGCCAGGATCGGCAAAAGGAACAAGGCGGCGGCCAAGCGGCGAAGGATGGACATGCAAAAAACTCCCCTGACGCCCGGGGCAGACGGGCGTTACTTCAACCTCCCCACGTTATTTGCCTTGGGGCGGATCGGAAAGAGCAAATGCGCGTCGAAGCGGGTGGAACTGCGGCGGCGGGAAGCGGCCTGCGCAGTTTAAAGGCCGTTGGTTGCCGATATGCCACATCACGCTGCGAGGCCGGACAACCCAAGGTTTCGGACGACAGAATCGGTCACCTCCTGCATCAGGAGGGCTGTTTCCTGGGCCGGTGCCGTGGCCGGGCTGCCATCGGCGCGGGTCAGCACATGAGGCAGTCCGACGGGGCTGCGCTGATAGAGGACGGCATAGTGCGTCAGCGCGACCAGGTAGTTGCCAAGGTCGTTGAGGTGGATGACGTCCTGTTTCCCATCCTCGGCCTTGGAGAACAGGTCGGTGCGGTCGCGGACATTGCCGACACCGCCCTTGCTCTCCACTTCGCGTGTGAAGGCGGCAAGCACGGGGCCCGCTGGGATGATGAAGATATTCGTCGCTTCGGGCAGGCGGGCCAGCGCGGGGCCAAGGACGCGCGACAGCCAGTAGCGGTCGTGGTCAAGGTCGATCCGCTCTAGCCAGCCTTCCGGATCATCAAGCTGGTGCCAGGTCTCATAGAGGTAAAGCCGCACGTCAGGCCGGGCCTTCAGCGCCTCGGTGGCCCATTTGGCAAGGTATTCCGGGCTGTCGTAGAAGCGGATCGAGGCGCGGATCTCGACCATCTCGGTCAGGACGACGGCGTCGTAATCGCCGCTTTGCACCGCTTCGAGCGCCGGGCGAAAGCGGGGGTGGGCGTTTTCAGCCTCGAACCCGTTGATCGGCGCGTCACCCCAATGCGCCTGCAGCGTGGTGCCCCAGCCAAGCTGGCTGTCGTAGCGGTGGCCCGCCGGGGCCAGCTGGGCCAGCATCGCGGGCATGTCGCGGTTCACCAGGCTGTGGCCAAGGTGGAAGACACCCATCGGTGCAGCGGGGGGCGCGACGGACTTGCCCACCAGCCGCGTGCGGACCGAGGCGGCAGAAGGCGGCCGGGTCAGAAGCCAGTAGAGGCCGCCGCCGCCTAAGGCTGCCGTGAGGCTGCCGAGGATCGTCTTCCGTCGTGTCATCAGCGTCACCGCGCAACCCCTGCAAGTATCAGACCTTCGGCAAGCGCCAGCCGACCGTGGATGATGTCGCCCGGGCGGAAGGCCCCGGCATCGGTCACGAATTTGGCGTCGAAACCGGTCTTTGCAAGGGTCAGGCTCACCGCATCGAAGCCGAACATCGCCCGCGTGTCGGGGGACTGCGCCTTGAAGAGCGCCTCTTTCCCCACGAAGACCTGCGCGATGAGGCGGCCGGTGTCGCCGTCGGGCAGGCAGGCACGTTCATAGGGCGAGGTGATCACAGGCCAGAGGTCGGGCGGCAGGGGGCCGTCTTCCTCGACATCGACGCCGAGGGGGGCACCTTGGCGGGCGACGGCGATGGCGATGCCCGCGGCATGCG
>JBGSVS010000473.1:0-2397 GCA_041752895.1 Tabrizicola sp. | reverse complement strand
GGCTTGCCGGTGGCGGGAAGGTTGGAGGTGAGGGCGAGGCCGGTGGCGGGGTTGATGAGGCCAGCGGCGGAAATGCCGATGGGGGCGGGGCCGTGGGTCTCAACCCAGCGGATTGCCTCGACAAGGGCGGTTACGAGGGTCGGGTAGTCCTTTGGGGTGGGCCAGCGGTGCCGGGCGAGGAGGCTCCAGTCCGGGGCGAAAACCTGCGCCTCGATCTTGGTGCCGCCGAGGTCGATGCCGGCTGCGATCATGGCGTCACCGGGTGGAGTTTCACGCCGGAGACGACACGGGTGAGGGTGCCTTGGCCGGCGAAGGGGTCGTCGACGCGGAGGCCGAGGGCCTCGGACCAGGTGACGGCGAGGATCTGGGCGAGGGCGACGTAGAGGGGGGCGGACCAGAGATCGCCGTGCGGTTGGGGGATGACTGGGGCGGTGATTTCGGATTGGGGAAATTGGGAGTGGAGTTCGGCGAGGAGGTCGTCGTCATAGGCGCGGGTGTGGGGGTCGGCGGAGCGGAAAAGCCAGAGGTCGGTTTCCGGGGTGGTGAAGCTTTTGGGGCCGTGGCGGAAGCCGAGGGTGCTATCCCAGAGGGCGGGGATCTGGCCTGCGGCAAGCTCCATGACCTTCAGCGCGGCCTCGCGGGCGGCGAAGGCGAGGGGGCCGGAGCCGAGGAAGACAGCGCGCTGGGGGCGGCGGGCGGTTCTCGCGGCGTCGGTAAAGGTGGGGAGGAGGGTTTGGAGGATGCCCGCGAGGGTGGCGAAGCGCTGGGCGGTCTGTGAGGCCAGGAGGTTAGTGTCGAAGAGGGCGGCGGCGGTCAGGAGCATGGTGGAGAAGCTGGAGGTCATCGCGAAGCCCTGGTCGTGGGTGGCATCGGGGAGGGTGATGACTTTGGCCTTTGCGTCCTTGGCGAGGGCGGACCCAGCATTGCAGGTGATGTTGAGACGAGGCCAATTCGGGGCGAGGGCATCGGCTGCGTCGAGGAGGCCGACGCTTTCGGTGGAGTTGCCGGAGCGGCCGAAGCTGACGATCAGTTTGGGGGTCCCGCGCAGGTAGGCGTGGGGGCGGGCGACGATGTCGGTGGTGGCGACCGAGCGGAAGCGCGAGCCGGGCTGCGCCTCAAGGCCCGCAACGAGGATGTCGCCGATATAGGCTGAGGTGCCTGCACCGCAGAACCACACTTCGTTGGTGCCGGTTTGGGTGATCCAGTGGCGAAGGTCGGCCACGGGCAGGATCGCGCCCCAGTCGCGCCAGATGGCGGGCTGGGCCAGGATTTCGCGGAACGTGGCGTGGCGGGTGAGGTCAGTCATCTTGGGTCTTCTGCGTCGGCAAGGAAAATGAGCGCGTGCCGCGCAAGTCTTTTGTCTCGCCTCTGCGCGCGAAGGGCGCTGGGCCGGCTCGGGGTGCCGCCGGCGGGGATATTTGGCGAAGGGTAAGGATGGGCGCGAGTCATCTGGTTTGGGTGACCTTGGAGAGCGTTGCCGGGCGGTCGGGGTCGTGGCCGAGGGCGAGGGCGGTCTGCAGGGCGAGGGGGTAGGTGAGGATCAGGAGGGCTGCTGCGGCGGCGGCAGGGGTAAGGTCGGTTGCGCCTGCGTCGGAGGGGCGGAGGCGGAAGGTGGTGCCTCCTGCGGCTTTGAAGCGGGCCTCGGCGGTGTCGAGGCTGGGCTGGACGTCGGGTTGTTCGGTGTCGAGGATGAGGATGAGGAGGGGGTTCGTCACCAATTGCAGGGGGCCGTGGAGGACCTCGGAGGAGGAATAGGCCTCGGCGTGGAGGGCACAGCATTCCTTGAGTTTGAGGGCGAGTTCCTGCGCCGCGCCAAAGCCGGTGTCGCGGCCGATCACATAGACATGGGAGGCGCGGAGGAGGGCGGCGAGGAGGACTTTGGTCTGGGGGAGGTGCTTGCCGTTGAGGGCGCTGATGGCTGCGGCGGAGGCTTTGGCGCGGTGGGCGTAAGTGGGGGCAAGGGCGGAGACGAGGGCCATGCCTGCAGCGATGGCGCCGACGACGGACTTTGTGGCGGGGACGGCCTGTTCCGGGCCTGCGCTGATGCGTAGGGTCGTGTGGGCTTCGGCTTCTACGGGGCTGCCCGGGACGTTGGTGAGAGCGAGGACGGTGGCGCCCATCTGCTTTGCGCCCTGGGACGAGCGGACGAGGTCTGGGGAGGCGCCGGACTGGCTGACCACAAGGACGGCCGCATCGGCGAGGCGGACGCCTTGGCCGAGGGAGAAGATCGAGGGCGGGAGCGACGTCACGGGGAGGTGGGTTTCGCGCATCAGTTCGTAGGCGAGGATGTTGGCAGCGGCGTCAGAGGAGCCGCGGGCGACGGTGTAGATCGCGCGGAGGTTGGTGAGGTCGGGCAGAGTGACGGGTTGCGCGACGGCGGCGGCGAACACGCCGGGG
>JBGSVS010000472.1:0-2650 GCA_041752895.1 Tabrizicola sp. | reverse complement strand
CTTCGATGGCGCCGTGGCCGAATTCCTCTGGGTGTTTCGACATCTTCTTTTCGGTGCCGTAGGACAGGAAGCTGGCGATGTCGGCACCGCCTGCGGGCATGGCTCCGATGGGAAAGCCGATGGCGGACCCGCGCAGCCAAGCGGGCCAGGAGCGGCGCCAGTCGTCGCGGGTCATGGTGACGGGGCCGTTCAGGGCTTCGACCTTGTCGTCGTGGCCTGTGGTCTGGGCGGCGACGAACAGTGCCTCTCCAAGGGCGAAAAGGGCGACGGCGAGGGTGGTCACCTCGACCCCGTCCAGAAGTTGCGGGACGGCGAAGGACATCCGGGCCTGGCCGGTCAGCCCGTCGATCCCGACCACGGCAAGGCCGAGGCCGATGAAGAGCGAGGTCAAGCCCTTCAGTGCCGAATCGCCGAAGGCGGCCGAGACCGTGACGAAGGCGAGCATCATCAGCGCGAAGTATTCGCGGGGGCCAAAGACGAGGGCGAGTTTGACGATGTGCGGGGCGAGGAACGCCAGCGCGAGGGTGGCCAGAAGGCCCGCGACGAAGGACCCGATGGCTGCGGTGGCAAGGGCAGGGCCGCCTCGGCCTGCCTTGGCCATGCGGTTGCCTTCAAGTGCGGTGACGATGGAGGCGCTTTCGCCGGGGGTGTTCAGCAGGATCGAGGTCGTCGAGCCGCCATACATCCCGCCGTAGTAGATGCCCGCGAACATGATAAGCGAGCCTGCCGGGTCCAGCCCGTAGGTCACGGGCAGAAGCAGCGCCACAGTCAGGGCGGGGCCGATGCCCGGGAGGACTCCGACAGCGGTGCCCAAGGTCACGCCGATCAGCGCGTAAAGCAGGATCATCGGCTGCATCGCGGTGCCGAGGCCTTGCAGAAGGAAATCGAAGGTGGTCATGCGGCTCAGCCTTTGAAGATCATCAGTTCAAGCGGGCCTGCAGGCAGGTTCAGCTGCAAAAGCCGGTCGAAGACGCCGTAGACGACAAGCGCGAGGACGAAGCCGACGCCAAGGCCGAGAAGCGAGTTACGCTCGCCGAAGGCGCGGGCTGTGGCGGCGAACAGGATGGCGGTCGCGATGATGAAGCCCGCGACATGCAGCAGGGCGATCTGCAGCGCCACGCCGCCGCCGATCCAAAGGAGCGGTGCAGGGTTCTGGCGCGCAACATCGGCCACCGGGCGCTTCATCCCCGACAGAGCGGTCAGGACGGCAAGTCCGATCAGCACCCAACCCACAAGTTTTGGCATCGCGGCGGGGCCGATCCCGGCATAGCCGCCATCCTGAGGCAGGCGGCCCGCGTCCCAGAGCAGAACGGCGCCGAAGATTGCGAGGAGTGCGGCGATGATGAACGCCGCCCCATCGGGGCGGCGTCCGGTTCCGGTTTGACCGGTCATTTCACCAGACCGATGTCCTTGAGGATCGTGGTCGTGGCCTCGATCTCCTTGGCAAGCTGCGCATCGAAGTCGGCCACGGCGAGGTAGGTGTTGGCCCAGCCCTTGGTGTCCAGCGCGGCTTTCCAGCCGGCCGAGTTCACCAGCTTGTCTACGTCGGCAGCGACAGCGGCCTTCTGTTCGTCCGACAGGCCCGGAGCCGCCGCGATCATGCGCCAGTTCTGCACGTTCACGTCGTAGCCCGATTCCATCAGCGTCGGCGCGTCGGTGCCCGGCCATTTTTCGGCGGTCGAGACGGCGAGCATGCGCATGGTGCCAGCTTCGACCTGCGGCAGGAATTCGCCCACGCCCGAGATGCCCGCAGTGACCTGGTTGCCGAGGATGGCCGCCAGTGCCTCGCCACCGCCCGAGAAGGCGACGTAGTTGATCTTGGTCGGATCGACGCCTGCCGCCTTGGCCAGAAGGCCCACGGTGATGTGGTCGACACCGCCTGCCGAGCCACCGGCCCAGGAAACGGAGCCCGGATCGGCCTTCATCTTCTCGACGAGGTCCTGGATCGTCTGGATATCGGAACCCGCTGGCACGGCGATGCCCACGGCCTCACCGGTCAGTCGGGCGATGGGGGTCACGTCGGCCAGGGACACGGGCGAAGCGTTGGTCAGGATCGCGCCGACCATGACGTAGCCGCCGACGATCAGCTGCTTCGGATCACCGCTGGCCGAGGCCGCGAACTGGGCAAGGCCCACGGTGCCGCCCGCGCCGGGGACGTTCTGGACCTGGACATTGCCGGAAATGCCTTCGGCGACCATGACTTCCTGGATGGTGCGGGCCGTCGAATCCCAGCCGCCACCGGGGGCAGCGGGGGCCATGATCATGTAGTCTTCGGCAAAGCTGGCGGTTGCAGCGGCAACGGCAAAGGCCGCGCCGAGAATGGCGTGTTTCATTCTGGTATCCTCCCTTGGCGCTTGTCGCGCCGGATTATCGCGGGCGACACCTCCTCGTGCCGAACCCTGCGGAGAGTGCAGCATAGAAAGCTGTCAGGAAGCTGACAACTAGCGACCGAGGGCCTTGTTCCAAAGCGCCAGCATCCGGGTGCGTTTCGACTGGTCGAGGTAGGCCAGAAGCCCGGGGCTGACCGGCACGGGGCGAAGCTGATCGCCAAGGGCGGCCTCCATCGCGCGGGCGGAGTTCTGGCCGGACACCTCCAGCGACACGGCGGCAAGCCTACCGGGGGCAACTGTAGCTACAGTGTTGATGGTAT
>JBGSVS010000471.1:0-2638 GCA_041752895.1 Tabrizicola sp. | reverse complement strand
AGCCCTACGACGCGCGCCGGGCGGTGCTGGCGCAGGCGGTCGGCGCATTGGACCCGCGCATCGATCTGTCGCCGGAGTTGCCTTTCGCCACATGGGACGACCTCGCCGCCCTGCGCCTGAACCCGCCTGCGACGGTGATCGAAGGCGTGATGGTCAAGCGCCGGGACAGCCCCTATCTGGCGGGTCGGATGAAGGGGCCCTGGTTCAAATGGAAGCGCGACCCGCACCTGATCGACGCGGTCCTTCTGTATGCCCAGCGCGGCCACGGCAAGCGGTCGGGCTACTATTCCGACTTCACCTTTGGCGTCTGGAAGGGCGACGAACTCGTCCCGGTCGGCAAGGCGTATTTCGGCTTTACCGATGCCGAGCTGAAGGAGCTTGACCGCTTTGTCCGCAACAACACGGTGGAACGCTTCGGGTCCGTCCGGTCCGTCGCGCGGACCAAGGTGGTCGAGGTTGCGTTCGAGGGGCTGAACCGGTCCTCGCGCCACAAGTCGGGCGTGGCGATGCGTTTCCCCCGCATCAACCGCATCCGCGACGACAAGCCTGCGGTCGAGGCCGACCATCTGACGACGCTTCAGGCGATGCTGGAGCGGGAGTAGGCCCAGCCTTCGGCGACCGGACGATAGGGCTTAGGCCCAGGGGCGCAGAGTGGCGTTCTTCGCCTCATAGCTGTCGATGGCCGAGGCCTTCTCCAGCGTCAGGCCGATGTCGTCCAACCCGTTCATCAGGCAGTGCTTCTTGAACGCGTCGACCTTGAATTTGAACGTCGTGCCGTCGGACGCCGTGACCGTCTGGGTTTCCAGATCCACGGTGATCCGGGCGTTGGCCCCCTTGCGGGCGTCGTCCATCAGCGCGTCCACCGCCTCTTGCGGCAGGACCACGGGCAGGATGCCGTTCTTGAAGCAGTTGTTGAAGAAGATGTCAGCGAAGCTGGTCGAGATCACGCAGCGGATGCCGAAATCCAGCAGCGCCCAAGGCGCATGTTCGCGCGAAGAGCCGCAGCCGAAGTTGTCACCGGCGACAAGGATCTGCGCATTGCGGTAGGCGGGCTGGTTCAGGACGAAATCCGGGATTTCCGCCCCGTCTTGCGTAAAGCGCATCTCGTCAAACAGGTTCTTGCCAAGGCCCGAGCGCTGGATCGTCTTCAGGAACTGCTTGGGGATGATCATGTCGGTGTCGATGTTGACCAGCGGCATCGGGGCCGCAACGCCGGTGAGGGTGGTGAACTTTTCCATGGGATCGTGCCTTCGGGTCAGGAGTGCTTGATGGGTTCGGGGCGGGTCGGGCGACGGCCGAGGACCCAGTCATAGATGGTGGCGATCTGTTCGGCCCGGCGGGGCCAGGTGAAAAGGTCGGTGACCCGCTTGCGCGCGGCCTGGCCCATACGGGCGGTCTCTGCGGGGTCGGCGGCCATGATCTCCAGCGCCTTTCGCAGCGCCAGCGTGGTGCCATCGCGGTCGGTCAGGGGGACCTTGAGCCCGACCTCGGGCGTGACAAGATCGGCCGGGCCGCCGTAGTCGACGACAAGGGGCGCAAGGCCCAGCGCCATGCCTTCCAGCACCGCCCCACCGCCAAATTCGCGGATCGAGGGGAAGGCAAGGACATGGCAGCGGGCGGCGACGTCCTGCACCTCTTCATGCTTGAGCCAGCCGTGGAAAGTGATGCCCGGAAGGCCCTTGGCCTGATCCTTCAAAGCCGGAGTCAGGGGGCCGTCGCCGACAAGATGCAGCTCCATCCGGCCCTGTTCCAGAAGGGGGCGGGCGGCGTCGATCAGCATCCCAAGACCCTTCAGCGGCACGAAGCGGCCGATGAAGCAGGCCTTCAGGATGCCGGGTTCGGGTGTGGCCTCGCGGAAAAAGCGGGTGGGATCGATGGCGTTTTCCGGCAGGTAGATCGCGCGGTCGAGGAGCGTCGCCGGAATGTCGCCCCGGGTGAACTTGGACGCGTAAAGGATCGCGCTACAGGCCTGCAGCATCTTGGCGCGGCCCGGGAAGACCTTGAGCAGGCTGCGGAACCGCGAGAGCCACTCGCCTTCCTGTTTCTGTTCCGCCTCGAACCCCTTGGGCCACGGCACGCCGCCGTTCAGCGGACCGAGGACAAAGGGCACGCCCGCCTTGCGGCATTTGGCGGCCAGCGAGCCAGTCGCGGCGGGGGAAAGCGGGGTGATGCGGTGGACGACGTCGTAGTCGCCGCGCGTGATGGCCGCGCCGAGCTGTTGCCAGACTTTGCGTTCGAACCACGGGTAGGTCAGGCTGTTGACGGCCTGCACGATGGTCCAGCCCCGGCTTTCGCCCATCCGCAGGACCTGGGACAGTTTCCAGGCGGGGGCGGCGACGGCCTCGGTGTCGATGGACGTGAAGTCGGTGCCCTCGACCCAACCCTTGCGCAGGATGGCGTCGCGGTTGCGGACCTGGGTGACAAGGTGGACATCAGCGACGCCTCGCAGAGCCTCGGCCAGGGACCAACCTATCAGCGGGACGGACACCCATTCCGGGTTCGCCGCCTCGGCAATGACCAGAACGCGGGGCCGGTGCGCGGCCCCGCTGGCGGCATCCTGGGGGGATGCCGTTTGCGTCATCAGACGGTTTCGCCCATCATCTCGCGGACATCGGTCAGATGCCCGGTGATCGCCGCC
>JBGSVS010000470.1:0-12110 GCA_041752895.1 Tabrizicola sp. | reverse complement strand
GTCCAGCTTGACCAGGGCCAGCATCTCCTCGGCGCGGCGCAGGCGCTGGGCGCGGCCGATGCCCTTGACCATCAGCCCGTAACCCACGTTGTCGCGCACGTTCAGATGCGGAAACAGCGCATAGTCCTGGAACACCGTGTTCACGTTGCGCAGATGCGGTGGGGTCTGCGACACATCCTCGCCGAAGATGCGGATCGCGCCGCCCGTGGGCTTTTCAAACCCCGAGATCAGCCGCAGGCAGGTGGTCTTGCCCGACCCGGACGGCCCGAGCATCGCGAAGAACGACCCTTCGGCAATAGTCAGGTCCACGCCATCGACGGCCTTTACAGGAGCGGAGGCAGGGCCGAAGTGGCGGGAAACATTGGCGAATTCGACGGCTGCGGTCATGGGGAATCCGTAGGGTGCGCATTCATTGCGCACCACTTGCTAAAGGAAGGTGCGCCCCGAAGGCGCACCCTAAGATGTTGCGATTACCGCCCGCCGATCACGCCGATGTAGTCGGACACCCAGCGGTAGTAGGGCACGCAAGCCCCGTCCCCCTGGGCGCAGTTCGACACCGGGGTAGTCCAGAACCGGATCTTGTCGAAATCGTCCAGCCCGTTCGCCGTGCAGCTTTCCGCCGTCGCCATCCCGCGACCATCGGTGCAGGCCGCCGGAACCGCCGGGTTGGCACCGAACCAGACCGACAGGTCGGCCTGCAGGTTCGAGGCCAGCGAATGCTCCATCCACAGGTAGCTGCAGTTCGGGTTCGCCGCATCGACATGCATCATCGTCGTGTCGGCCCAGCCCGTCGCCCCTTCCTGCGGGATCGTCGAGGCAATCGGCAGCCCCTCGGACTTCAAGAGGTTCACCTGGAACGGCCAGGACCCCGACGCCACCACGCCTTCGTTCTTGAAGTCATCCATCTGGATGAAGGCGTCATGCCAGTAGCGGCTGGTCAGGTCGCGCTGGACTCGCAAGAGGTCCAGCGCCGCCTTGTACTGATCCTCGTTCAGCTCATAGGGCGAGGTGATGCCCAGTTCCGGCTTGTGGAACATCAGGTATTGCGCGGCGTCGGCGACGTGGATCGGGCCATCATAAGCCTGCACCCGGCCCTTGTTCGACGCACCGTCCGGCAGGTTCATCTCCTCGAACACCACGTTCCACGAGGTCGGCGGTTCCTTGAAGACCTCGGTGTTATACATCAGCACGTTCGGCCCCCACATGTAGGGCACGCCGTAATGCACCCCGTCCACGGTATGCCAGGGGGCGTCCTTCAGGCGGTCGTCGACCGTCGCCCAGGACGGGATGAGGTCGATGTTGATCGGCTGCACCCGGTCGCCCGCCACCAGCCGCAAGGACGCATCGCCCGACGCGGTGACAAGGTCGAACCCGCCCTCGTTCATCAGCGCGACCATCTCGTCACTGGTGTTGGCGGTCTTGACGTTGACCTTGCAGCCCGAGGCCGCTTCGAACTTGGTCACCCAGTCGAAGGCCTTGTCGGTCTCGCCGCGCTCGATATAGCCCGGCCAGGCGACGATGTTCACCTGGCCTTCCGGGGCACCGATCTCGGTGACCTGGGCCAGGGCGAAGGTCGGAGCAAAGATCGGCGCAAGGCCGGTCATTAGGGCAAGCGTCGTTGTTCCGATCAGTCGAAGGCGGTTCATGGCAAGCTCCCGTTGCTGTGTCTCTTGCATGCGCAAAAGGGTCCGTTCCAGCGGACTTGCGGCCAAGCCTATGTCGCCACGAAACTTTCACAATGACAAAAAACTGAAGCCACATATCGGCTTTACCGATGCATTGGGGGGACACATCGTTTCGAATTCCCCGTCTTGTGGCCGTGCGGACCCACTCATAAGTGCAAGACGGGAACAGGTGGAAGTGAATGACGAGTATGCTGATGATCGCCCCGGCACCGGTGACTGAGACCGGAGCGAAGCTGCGCCTTGATGTGAAGTTCGTCGAAGGGATGCGCGTTCAGCAGGCCTATTGGCCCGGCCGGATCACGGTGCTTCTGCGGCGGGGCGGGCCTGCCATCCCGTTTGGCCGCGACTATGACCGGGCCGAACTGCCGTTCGATCTGGTGCTGATCGACAAGGACGAAGAGCTTTCCGCCCGCCACCTGACTGGCCATGACCTGATCTATGCCGGGGCCGACGACTTTCGCTGCCTTGGTCTGACCGACCATCTGCAGCCGGGGCAGAAGATCGTCTATGTGATCGAATACACGCATGAAACCCGGAAGCAGATCCTGAACCTGGATCGGGGTCGCGGGATGTTGTCCCGCCTGAAGGGCAAGGTCTGGCTGAAAAGCCAGGAACAGCGGCGGATAAGGGCGTTCCAGGCGGCAGATGCGCTGCAGGTCAACGGTTATCCAGCGCATGAGCTTTATGGCCCGCTTTGCCCGGACACCCTGCTGTATCTTGACGGTCGCATGACCCCCGACCTCTTCGCGACCGAGGCCGAGATGGCAGCGCGTGAAGCCAGGCTTGCCAGCGGCGGTCCGCTACGGCTTGTCTTCTCCGGTCGGCTTGAGACGATGAAGGGCGCGCAGGACCTGATGCCAGTGGCGCGGCGACTCTCTGACCTTGGCGTCGACTTCACGCTGGACATCTTCGGCACCGGCGCGCTTGAGGGTGAGATTGCGGCCGGGCGCGCAGCGCTGCCCGACCCGGACCGTATTCGCCTGCACGGGGCAGTCGATTTCGACACGGTCCTGGTGCCCTTCACCCGGACCCAGGCGGATATCTTCCTTGGCTGCCACCGGCAGGCGGACCCGTCCTGCACCTATGTCGAGGTGATGGGCTGCGGCGTCGCTATTGCAAGCTATGACAACCGGATGTGGCAAGGCCTGAACGCTGCGGCAAAAGCCGGGTGGGAGGCACCGCTGGGCCAACCGCTCGCCCTTGCCGACAAGATCGCCGAAATCTCGCGCAATCCGCTGGCGATTTCCCAAGCCGCCCGCGCTGCCCTGGCGTTTTCGCGCGCGCATGGTTTCTTGCCCGAGTTCAAGCGCCGGATGGAGCATCTGGCCTGCGTGGCCGGGGTCGATCTTCTGCCCCTCGCGGCTTAGGGCGGCTCGGCTCAGCCCGGGCGCACGACCGCCGTGCTTTGCGCCGACCGGATGAAGTTCGACGCCGGTCCCGTCAGCGGCGCGCCTTTACGCCAGGCGAGGCCCACCTGCACCGACGGCAGGTCGCCCGAGACATCGCGGATCTCGATCCTATCCCCTTCCAGTGACCATGGCCGGTAGACGAGGCTGGGCAGGATCGCAAGGCCCGCGCCGGTGGCGACCAGGCTCCGGACCGCCTCCACGCTGCGGGTGCGGAAGGCGATCTGCGGTTTGACCGGCAGCGCGGCGGTCAGGCGGCGGGTCGATTCCTCGATCTCGTCCACCATCAGCTGGATCATCGGCGTGCCCGCAAGCTCTTCCAGCGCAATGCTTTCCTGCTGCGCCAAAGGGTGACCAAGCGGCAGCCACAGCCGATAGGGCGACACCAGCAGCGTTTCCACATTCAGCGCCATGCGGTCATGCACGGATGAGGTGAGCAGCACCGCCACGTCCAGCTCTCCGCCGATCAGCAGGTGCTGAAGATAGTCGCCGGTATCCTCGATCACGTTCAGGTCGACCTGCGGAAAGGCCCGGCGATAGCGCTGCAGGATGTCCGACAGCACATAGCCCGCGACCAGGCTGGTAACGCCCAGCGACAGGCGGCCCTTGGCGGTCTCGGCTTCGGTCTGGAAGGTGGTCCGGGCGGTGGCGACATCGGCCAGGATCTGCCGCGCATGGCGCAGGAAGGCTGATCCCTTGTGCGTCAGCAGAATCCCCCGCGCCTGCCGGTCGAAAAGCCCGACGCCAAGGTCGTCCTCCAGCCCCTTGATCGCTTCGGTCACCGAAGACTGGCTGATCGACAACGCCCGCGCCGCGCCCGACACCGACCCCGCCTCGGCGGCGGCGACGAAGAACTGCAGCTGGCGCAGGGTGAATGCCATCGGAAACCACGATAGGACCAAGGTCATTATCTGCCCGATAGATGGACGCATGGCAAGGGTTGCGGCGCGGCAGCCGCTGTGGCTTTGTTGCGAAAAACGAAACGGAGGCGGGGATGGTCTGGATACTGTTGGCAGTAGTGCTGGGTGGAATCGCGGTTGCCCTGCAGGCCCCGGTCAATGCCGCCCTCGCGCGTGAGCTTGGCGGCCCGGTCCCCGCCGCAGCGGTGTCCTTCGGCGTGGGGTTCGTCGTCCTGTTGGTGATCGCGGTGGCGCAGGGGCAGGGCGCGGCCTTCCTGAAGCTGCCGCAGGTCCCGGGCTGGATGCTGTTCGGCGGCTGCCTTGGCGCCTGGTATGTCCTTTGCGCGGTCTGGGGCGTTACGCATCTGGGGGTGCTGACGCTCGTCTCGGCGCTGATCCTGGGCCAGATGACCGCCGCGATGGTCATCGACGCGACCGGAGCGCTGGGCATGGCGGTGCGTGAGATCACGCCCACCCGGATCGCCGCCGCAGGGCTGGTGATGGCCGGGCTGATCCTGTCGCGGGCCTGAGCCCCGAATTTTCGTCGAAAATTCGCGCCCTTGCGTCAGGCCGTCCAGCGCCCGGTTTCCAGCGTCGTCCATCCAGGCCGCAGCGCGGGTGGAGGCGACCCCTCCTGCCAGAAGCACAGCCGCAGGTGATCCGCAGCACCCGTGTCATCGGCCACCAGCGCCCAGTCCATGTGGAACCCGTCCAGAAGCAGCCCCTCGGCGTAGAACACCACCTCTTCCGCTTCCAGCGCCTCGGACGGGCTATCGCCCCAGGCCTCGCCGCCCCAGAACACCAGCCCCTCGATGTCGCGGAGCTTGCGCGTGATCCGGGCCAGCGGTGCCAGAAACGCCTCGATCGGGGTCGGTTCCTTCGCCATCAACGCAACGCCGCCGCCAAGGCCGGAGACGCTTCGGCCACCAGCGCCTCATAGGCGGTAACCCGTTCCGGGGTGAAATGCCCCGCTTCGGCCAGTATGTTGATCGTCCCCAGAACCCGCCCGCCGTCCACCACCGGCACGTTGATGCAGGACCCAAGGCCCAGCGACACGATCAGCGCGTGATCGAAGAAGTATTTCGCAAACTCGGGCGGAGTATTGGCAACAAAGGTCCGCCGCCCGGCAATGGTAGCGTCGTACCAGCCGTCCTTTGTCAGTGGCTTGGTGCCCGAAAGCGGATACTCGACCTGATGCGAGGTAAAGACACGGCGCGCGAGCTCTGCCTCTTCATCCACGGTTGTCACGGTAAACAGCCGCGTGCCCAAAGCGGCGCAGCGGGCGTGCAGGTCGGAGAATGCAGTCAAAGGGTCCTCGCTTTGCGCCGGATCAAGGCGCGGGTGCCGGTCTGGCTGCATTCTGTGCCCCAGTCGCCGACTGTCAACAGCGCGAGGTCCCATGCAATACGACGTCACAGCCCGACGACTGAACGCAACCCGCAGCCTTGCCAGCTCTCACGGTGCAGAGGTTCAGCTGGGGACCGACATGGAGGGCCGCAAGGACGCGCTGAACCCGGTGGAACTGCTGCTGTCCGCGCTGGCGGCCTGCATGATCAAGGGGGCCGAACGGGTGCTGCCGACGCTGAAATTCCAGCTGGACGGGATGAGTGTCTCCTTGCAGGCCGACCGGCAAGATGCGCCGCCAAAGCTGACCGCGATCCGGTATCAGATCACGGTCGACACGCCCGAAAGCGACGCGCGCCTTGATCTTCTGCACCGCAACATATTGAAATACGGGACGATTTCGAACACTCTGTCCGCTGCCGTGCCCCTGACCGGGACCATCCGCCGGGCCTAGGGCGCCGGAGTTTTCGAAAACTCCGGACCGATTTCTTCGAAGAAGTCGCCGCTTACCGACGCGACATCGCGATGCGGATCAGCGCGCGCTCCATCACTGCCATGCCGGGGGCGCGGCTGGCAGACCGCAGCGTCAGGTCAGTTTCCAGAAGGATCGCCACCGCGCCTTCCAAGGACCGCATGCCCCACTGACCCGCTTGCCGCCCCATCGCGTCCTTCTGCTTGAAGTTCACCCGCGCCTTCTGGATGCCGGTCCCCGGACCGCCCGGATCGGTCGCAGCGGCATGCAGGATGCGGAAATGCCGCAAAGCACCGATGCAGATGGTGACCGGCAGCACGCCCTGACCTTCCAGCCGCCGAAACAGCGGGCCGATGGCCGCACTGCGCGCCTCGGCCACTGCGTCGATCAGATCGTCGACCTCGGCTTCGATGGTCGCCGGGGCCATTGCAGCGACATCGGCAGGGGTCAGCGGCGAGGCATCGCGGTATTTGTAAAGCGCGATCTTCTCCAGCGTCTGGCGAAAATCGCCGGGGTCCAGCGACCGGGCCAGCGTGTTCAGATCGGTCATCGCCTCGCGGTCAATGTTCGTGAGACCCGCCTTCTTCAGCGCATCCTCGATCTCCTCCCGGCTCGGCGGGTCGTCGTAAAGGCCAATGGAAACCGCATGGGGATGCTTTTCAAACAGCGTCTTCAGCGCCGATTTGCCCGTCAGCCCCCCGGCGGTGATCACGATCACCGCATCGCCCGGCTTCCATTCGGCCAAAGCCACGCCGATCACTTCGGCCAGGCCATCGGTCGCGTCCTCGACGAAGGCGACGCGGGGTCCGGGGAAGAACCCGACCGCCTTGATCGCATCCAGCAGCAGACTGCCGTCCTTGCGCAGATCGCCCCCCGACATCCGGGTCAGCCGCATCTCGCCTTCGCCCTCAGGGCCGACCAGCGCGGCGATGGCCTCTTGCCGTTTCAGCGCAACCCGCATCGCGTCGGCACCAAAGATCAGCAGTCCCGCCCGGGCCGGGTCGGGCTTTGCGCAATAGCGGGCGGCCTCGGCCCCCTTCAGGATCATGGCAAGCTGGCCGAAGCCGCGATCAGACGCGCGACGATCTGGTCGGCCAGAATGTGCATCAGCCGTAGGGCGGCGTCCTCTTCGGCGGCAAGACCTGCAACGGTCGACCCGGTCGCGGCATAGGCGGTAAAGCTCTGCACGCGTCCGCCGGCCACCCGCGCGCCGGTGCCGCGGTCGGTCAGCGTGTAGTCGATCACGCCCTTGACGTTATAGCGGGTGATCTGGTTGTCGGTGGTGAACCCCGCCCCCACGGTTTCCGTGGTGATCGTATAGGCCAGATCATAGCGCGGGCTTTCGGGCCGGCCGAGCCGCTGTTCCAGCCGTTCGACCAGGTCAAAGCCAGCCTTGTCGGTCGGGTCCTGCACATAGACCGTCCCGAGAAGGCGCGACGCGGGCCCCTCGGGCGCAAGCGCCGGGGTGAACCCGCAGGCGGCAAGCGCCAGGGGGGCGACCAGCATGAAGCGTCGGCTGGGCTGGTTGAAGGCGGCCCCCCCACCCCATCCCTCCCGCACGCGGGGGGAGGGAGGCGCTTGATCGGACGCGGTGTCCGCAATGACAGGCGCGACAGGTCCCCTCCCCCCACTGTGGGGGAGGGAAAGGGTGGGGGGGCACCCAGAAGTGCGGCGGTTCAACCTAGACGACGACATTGATGATGCGGCCCGGGACGACGATGATCTTCTTCACCGGCTGCCCGGCAAGGAACTTGATCATATCCTCATTCGCCAGCGCCAGCTTTTCAACCTCGGACGCAGGCATATCTTTCGGAACGCTGATTTCCGCCCGCCGCTTGCCGTTGATCTGGATCGGCAGCACGACCGTGTCATCCACCAGCAGCGCCGGATCGGCCTTGGGCCAGGGCGCTTGCGCGCAAAGCCCGTTTCCGCCCTGCGCCTGCCAGACCTCTTCGGCCAGATGCGGGGTCATCGGCGACATCAGCTTTGCCAGGGTCCGCATCGCCTCACGCATGGCCCCGGTCGAGGCGTTGGCCCGGCTTAGCGTGTTGGTAAAGGCATAAAGCCCCGCAATGGCCTTGTTGAAGGCAAAGCCCTCGATGCCCTTCGTCACCTCGTCGATGGCTTTCGCGGTCGCTTTGGCCAAGTCCTGGTCGCCCTCACCCTTGTGGTCAGCGGGCATCTGACCGATGCGGTCGCACAGGCCCCAGACCCGGTTGAGGTGCTTGAACGCGGCTTCCGCCCCCGAAGAGGTCCATTCCACGTCCCGCTCGGGCGGGCTGTCCGACATCACGAACCAGCGCGCAGTATCCGCCCCGAACGAGGCGATGATGTTCATCGGGTCGACGACGTTTTTCTTGGACTTGGACATCTTGGCCGAAGGAATGATCTCGATCTCGGTCCCCGCTGCTTCGATAAGCAGCTCCTGAAGCTGGCTTTCGTTCAGTTCCGACAGGTCGGTCAGGTGATCCGCCTTGAGGAAAGCCACCGGCTCATTCCCGATGTTGAAACGCAACACCTCTTCTGGCAGGTGATAGACCGGGCGGCCTTGCGCGTCCTTCGACCGGTAGATCTCGTGCGTGACCATGCCTTGGGTGAACAGAGCATTGAACGGCTCGACGGCCCTTTGCGGCAGGTGGCCGGTCTTGTGCATCGCCCGGGCGAAGAAGCGGGAATACAGCAGGTGGAGGATCGCATGCTCGATCCCGCCGATATACTGGTCGACGTTCATCCAGTAGGCGGCATCTTCCGCAACCGTCGGCGTCGTCGCGCGGGGGTTGGTGAAGCGGGCGTAATACCAGGACGAATCGACGAAAGTGTCCATCGTGTCCGTCTCGCGCTTGGCCGGGGCCCCGCACTTCGGGCAAGCGCAATCGCGCCAGGTCGGGTGACGGTCCAGGGGATTGCCCGGCTTGTCAAAGCTGACGTCATAAGGAAGCTCGACCGGCAGGTTCTCCTTCTTCTCCGGCACCACGCCGCAGGTTGCGCAATGCACCACGGGAATCGGACAGCCCCAGTAGCGCTGCCGCGACAGGCCCCAGTCGCGCAGGCGGTATTTGACCTGCCCCTTGCCCAGCCCTCGCGCCTCCATCCAGTCAATCGAGGTCTCGATGGCGTCGTAGGCAGTGGACAGGGTGATACCGGTGAAGTGCTGGTCATAGGCGACCGTCGCGTCCCTGGCCGGCACCAAGGCCTCGGTCCCGATGACATTCGTCTCGCCCGGCATGTGGAAGGCATTGACCACCGGCAGCCCGTATTTCCGGGCAAAATCAAGGTCGCGCTGGTCATGACCGGGGCAGCAGTAGATCGCGCCCGTCCCGTATTCCATCAGGACAAAGTTGCCGATCCAGACCGCAAGCGCCTTGTCCGGGTAGATCGGATGGCGGACCGTCAGCCCGGTGTCGTAGCCCAGCTTTTCCGCCGTCTCGATGGCCTCTTCGCTAGTCCCGCCGCGACGCGCCTCCTCGCAGAAGGCGGCGACCTTGGGGTCAGCCTCGGCCAGCGCGCGGGCAATCGGATGCTCCGGCGCAATCGCCATGAAGGTCGCAGCCCGCAGCGTATCGGGGCGCGTCGAATAGCAGGTCAGCGCAGCCTGCCCGGCAACTGGAGCCGTCAGCGGAAAATCAACCTCGATCCCGCGCGACTTCCCGATCCAGTTCGCCTGCATCAGGCGCACCTTTTCCGGCCAGTTCCCCAGACCGTCCAGCGCCGACAGCAACACTTCCGAGTAATCGCTGATCTTGAAGAACCACTGCACCAGTTCCCGCCGTTCGACCGCAGCCCCCGACCGCCAGCCCTTGCCGTCGATCACCTGCTCGTTCGCCAGCACCGTCATGTCGACCGGGTCCCAGTTCACCACCGCGGCCTTCCTGGTAATCAGCCCCGCCGCCAGCATGTCGATGAACAAAGCCTGCTGCTGGCCGTAATACTCCGGGTCGCAAGTGGCGAATTCGCGGGACCAGTCGATCGACAGGCCCAGAGGCTTCATCTGCGCCTTCATGTCGGCGATGTTGCCGTAGGTCCAGTCCTTGGGATGGCCGCCTCGCTCCATCGCGGCATTCTCGGCCGGCATCCCGAAGGCGTCCCAGCCCATCGGATGCAGCACCGAATAGCCGCAGGCCGCCTTGTGCCGCGCCACCACGTCGCCCATCGTGTAGTTGCGCACATGCCCCATGTGGATGCGCCCCGACGGATAGGGAAACATCTCCAGCACATAATACTTGGGCTTCGCAGGATCGCGCTTGGCAGTGAAGGCCCCGGCCTTGTCCCAGGCGTCCCGCCATTTGGGTTCGATCACCGAAGGGTCATAACGCGACATCAGGGGCCTCATGCGGAATTCCAGGCGGGTTCTAGGGCGCGGAATTACACATGCCCGCCAGGAAAGGTCCACCCCTTCCCCGCCGCGAAGCCTGCCGAATGTGCCTAAAGCTTGCTGTCGCGCACCCGCAGCTGCCGCGCCCGGGTCAGGATCGCATCCTCGATCGCCCGCACGGTTTCGGGGGCAACCGAGCCGCCGCCCTGGCCCTGCAGCGCCACTTTCAGGCTGCGCGCATCAAGTGCCGGGTCCTGCACATAGACCGTGGCGCGATAGGCGCGGCCACCGCCGGGCGGGCGGCCATAGCCGGTAACGATGACGCCGGTGAAGGGATCAATCGATTCGATGTGCAGGAAGTTCAGCACCTCAAGCGAGGCCTGCCAGATATACTTGTTCACCTCGACCGTGGTGTTCGGGTTGTCGGAGTTGGAGAACAGGTCCCAGATGGTGGAGCCTTTCTCGTCGTCCGGGTTCGCGGCGGCCAGTGCGGCGCGCTGCGCATCGGCGCGTTCCTTGCGGGTCAGCTGACCTTCGGACGGGATTGACGGAGACGAGCGGCGGAACAACCCGCTGTCGCCACTGGCGAGGCCGCCGCCACAAGCGGCAAGCAAAGACATCAGACCTGCGGCCAGTGTCATCCGTGCGACGCGATGCAAGATCATTCAGCCACCCTCAAGTCCCGTTTCTGCTGTCTAGCCGACGGGTCCGGGCGTGCCAAGGCCTTTCGCGCCCGCCCCCGCGATGCCCGGGCCCGGGATGCCTGTGGCTGGGGTGGGGAATTCCGACCTGTGGCTTTGCTGCACCAGCTTTCGCCCCTTTTGCGCCGCGAGGTCTGTTGGCGTTGCAATTCGGGGCGTCTGAGGTGAAACAACCTCCATTCCCCTGCGGATTCCCCTGCGGTGGGCTTACCTTAAGAAAGAGGGAAAAACATGAAAAAGGTTCTTCTCGCGACCAGCATCCTGGCAGCTTCGGCCGGTTTTGCTTCCGCGGAAATCGCACTGTCGGGTTCGGCTCGCATGGGTATCGTGCACAAAAGCAACGAAGGCGTTTCGGGCGAGACGTTCTTCTCGTCGCGCGTTCGTATCGTCTTCACCGCTTCGGGTGAAACCGATGGCGGCCTGTCCTTCGGTGCGTCGATGCGCGCTGACCAGGATGGCGGCAACAGCCTGAAGGGCACCCGGAACGGCGACTCGACCGTGTTCATCTCGGGCGCATTCGGCAAGCTGACGATGGGCGACGTGTCCGGCGCTGCTGACTCGCTGGTCGGTCAGGTTTCCGGCGTGGGCTATGGCCCGAACGACGCTCTGCAGGAAATCGACTTCGTCGGTGTCGACAATACCGCTGTGTACTATGAATACAGCGCCGGCGCGCTGACCTTCGGTCTTGGTGTTGGCCAGACCTACTTCTCTGAGACCGACGCTGAAACGCGCAACACCGCAAGCATTGGTGTGAAGTATTCGGCAGGTGGCTACTCGGTTGCTCTGGCTTACGAACAGGCTGATGACATTGCAGCGACCCTGCTCGTAGACGAAGCAGAAGAGCTTATCTCGCTCGGCGCTTCGGCAGCCTTTGGCCCGGCAACCGTCAAGGCCCGCATCTCTGACAGCGACATTGTTGGCAAAGACACCACCTACGCTCTGTCGGTGGACTACGTGACCGGTGCGACCACGATCACCGCGTTCTACACCGACTTCGGCAACACTGGTGCGTCGACCGATACCCAGCACGTTGGTATCGGCGCGTCCTACGACCTCGGCGGCGGCGCCAAGCTGGCTGGCGGTATCGTTCAGCAGATGAACGACGCTGCGACCGGCGACGAAACCTTCGCAGACGTCGGCGTGAAGTTCTCGTTCTAATCCTTCGGGATCAGGATCACGGAAAGAGCGCGGCCCTACCTTGGCCTCAGTGAAGCCTGTCCGTCAAAAGCTAAATAGCTACTCGATGAGTGCTTTTTTGACTACATCACCGAGAAGTAATTGTCGCAGGCGA
>JBGSVS010000469.1:0-4087 GCA_041752895.1 Tabrizicola sp. | reverse complement strand
GGTCGGGACGGCGGTGCCTGCGGCGTCATTGGCGGCAAGGCTTGCGCTTGTTGCCTGCGCGCAGGCGTCCAGTGCCGAGAGGTCGATGTCGGTACGCGCCGGGATCGCGCCCTTGGCCTGGTTGAAGGCGATCTGCACGGCAGGGTCCATGATGGCGCTTGCCAGCACTTCCTGGCCTTTGATGAGGTCAGGGTCGGTCTGGGTAAAGAGGCTGAGCGAGTTCACCAGATAGACGAACCCGTCACCCTTGGCCTTCGGCAACGGGATGCAGGCGTAGTCGTCGCCGGGCATCATCCCCGCATTGGTGAACTCACCCTTGGCCCAGTCGCCCATGATCTGCATTGCCGCCTCGCCGTTGATGACCATCGAGGAGGCAAGGTTCCAATTGCGGCCGGGGAAGTTCTCGTCCACCATGCCGCGAAGCTGGGCCATCTGGGTGAAGACCGCGACCATGTCCGGGCCGCGCAGGGTGGCGTCGTCAAGGTCGATCAGGGCCTTCTTGTAGAAGTCCGCGCCCCCTACACCGGCGGCGACGGCTTCGAACATGTAGGCTTCCTGCCAGGCCTGCCCACCGTGGGCGAGCGGGATGATCCCGGCCTCGGCGAACTTGGGGGCAAGGGCGTTCAGCTCCTCCCACGTCGTCGGATAGGCCGCGCCGATCTTGTCGAAAGCGGCCTTGGAGGCCCAGATCATGTCGGTGCGGTGGACGTTGGTCGGAACAGAGACATAGTGGCCGTCGATCTTGGTCCAGTCCTTCACGGCCTGCGGCAGGGCCGCGTCCCAGCCCTGCGCTTCGGCCAGGGCGTCCACATTGCCAAGCATCCCTTCGGCGGCCCAGTCGGTGATCGTCTGGCCCAGCATCAGCATGGCGGCGGGCGGGTTGCCCGAGGCAATGCGGGCTTGCAGCGCGGTCTTGGCCTGATCGCCACCACCGCCCGCAACGGGCGCGTCGGTCCAGGTGACCCCCTCGGAGACGACCTTGTCGCGGACGGCACCAAGGGCGGCAGCCTCGCCACCGCTGGTCCAGAAGTGCATCACCTCGACCGAGGGGTCGGCGAAGGCGGGGGAGGTCAGCAGCAGTGCGGTTATGGACAAGACTTTCATCTTGGGTATTCCTTCCTGTCGTTCGCCCTTGTTGGTGTGAAAGCGGGCTTGGGTTGAACAAAGACCGTCGGGCGATTGCCGTCGCCCGGCGGTCGGCTTTATCCCTTGACCGACCCCGCCATCAGCCCGCGCACGAAGTAGCGGCCTGCGACGATGTAGACGAAGAGGGTGGGTAGGGCGGCAAGGATCGCGCCCGCGAAGTGGACGTTGTATTCCTTCACGCCGGTCGAGGACTGGACGAGGTTGTTGAGGGCGACGGTCATCGGCTGCGAAGTGCCACCGAAGGAGACGCCGAAGAGGAAGTCGTTCCAGATGTTGGTGAACTGCCAGATGACCGAGACGACTGCGATGGGTCCGCTGACTGGCAGAAGGATGCGCCAGAAGATGCGGAAGAACCCCGCGCCGTCGATCATCGCGGCGCGGACAAGCTCGGTCGGGAAGCTGGCGTAGTAGTTGCGGAAGTAGAGCGTGGTGAAGCCGATCCCGTAGACGACGTGGACCAGGATCAGGCCGGGGACGGTGCCTGCCAGCCCCAGTTTACCAAGGACTACGGCCATCGGGATCAGCACGATCTGGAACGGGATGAAGCAGGAAAACAGCATCAGCCCGAAGACCCAGGTATCCCCCCGGAACCGCCATTTGGTCAGGACGTAGCCGTTGAGCGCTCCGATGATGGTCGAGATCGCGACGGCGGGGACGACCATCAGGATCGAGTTGATGAAATAGGGTTTCAGGCCGGTCGGCTCGACGCCGATCTGGGCGGTGGACCAAGCCGACCGCCAGGGGTCGAGCGTCCAGGTGGACGGCAGCGCCATCATGTTGCCGCCGGTGATCTCGGCCAGGGGTTTGAGGGAGTTCACGCCCATGACGTAGAGCGGGAGAAGGTAGAACAGCGCGAAGAGGAGGAGCGTGAGGTAGATCAGCGCGCGGGTGATGCGGCTGGTGGAGACGGCGGTGTCTTGGGTGGCGACGCTCATGCCTTCTTCTCCTTCAGCTCGGCGTAAAGGTAGGGGACCATGATCGCGGCGATGGTCATCAGCATGATCACGGCGGAGGAGGCGCCGATGCCCATCTGGTTCCTCGTGAAGGTGTAGGAATACATGAAGGTCGCGGGCATTTCGGTTGCGCGGCCGGGGCCGCCTCCGGTCAGCGCAATGACGAGGTCGTAGGACTTGATCGCGAGGTGGGAGAGGATGACAAAGGCGCTCAGGAAAGCGGGGCGCAGCAAGGGGATGACGATGCGACGGTATAGCTGCCAGTTCGAGGCGCCGTCGATCTGGGCGGCCTTCAGTATCTCGTTGTCGATGCCGCGCAGGCCCGCAAGGAACATCGCCATCACGAACCCGCTCGTCTGCCAGACGGCGGCGATGACGATGGTGTAAAGCGCCATCTCGCCGTCCTTGATCCAGGTAAAGGAGAAGCTCTCCCAGCCCCACTGGTGCATGATTTTCTCCAGCCCGATGCCGGGTCGAGGAACCATTTCCAGGCAGTGCCGGTGACGATGAAAGAGAGCGCCATCGGATACAGGTAGATCGGGCGAAGGACGCCCTCGCCCCGGATCTTCTGGTCGAGGAAGATCGCCAGCAGCAGGCCGATCACCGTGCAGATGGTGATGTAGAGCGTGGCGAAGATTGCGATGTTGGTGATCGCGGTGGACCAGGCGGGAAGGGCGAAGAGCTTATGGTAGTTCTCGAAGCCGACCCAGGTGAACTTGGGCAGCATCTTCGAGCCGGTGAACGAGAGGACCACTGTAAAGAGGATGAAACCGTAGACGAAGAGGAGCGTCACGGCGAAGGAGGGGGCGAGGACGAGCTTTGGCAGCCAGTCCTGCAGCGTGGTGCGGAAATCGGCCTTGGTGGCCATGGGTCCCTCCCGTGGGTTCTGAGGCGCAAAAGTTTTCGAAAATTTTTGGCAAGTTCCTTCGAAGGAATTTGGGTCGGGGGGCGAATGGCCCGCCCCCCTTCCAGGCGGTTACTGTGCGGCGGCGACGGCTTCGGCCAGCGCGGCTGCGGCTGCGGCCCCGTCGGCATATTCGCCGTTGAAGGCCGCGGTGATCACGTCATAGGTCGCGTTCTTCACCGAAGCGGGTGCCGCGTGACCATGAGCCATCGACCCGAACAAGGTGCCCGCCGTGTTCGCCTCGGCCAGATCTGCCATGCCCTTCTTGCCGCAATCATCGAAGGCGTCGTTCGGCACGTCGGTCCGCGCCGGGACCGAGCCCTTGACCACGTTGAACGCCGACTGGAAGGTCGGGTTCATGATGGCCGAGGCCATTGCCCCTTGCGCGGCCACGGCACCTTCGCCTTCGACCCCGAACATCGCGAACTGGTCAGAGTTGAAGGTGACCGAGCCTTGCGTGCCCGGAAAGCGGATGCAGACGAAGTCGGTGCCCGGGACCTTTCCAGCCTTGAGGAACTCACCCTTGGCCCAGTCGCCCATCATCTGCATGCCCGCCTCGCCATTGATGACCATGGCCGAGGCGAGGTTCCAGTCTCTCCCTGAGAAGTTGTCGTCGACATAGGACCGCAGCTTGATAAGCCGGTTGAAGGCTTCCGCCATCTCGGGCCCGCCCAGGGCTGCGGGATCAAGGTCGATGAAGGCCTTCTGGTAAAGGTCGCCGCCCATCCCCAGAACGACGCCGTCAAAGACGGTCGCCTCTTGCCAGGGCTGGCCGCCATGAGCCAGGGGCGTGATCCCGTTGGCCTTCATCGCATCAAGGACGGCGACGAGGTCTTCCCAGGTTTCCGGTGCCGTGCCGCCGGCGGCATCCAGGGCCGCCTTGCTGATCCAGACCCAGTTGGTCGAATGGACGTTGACGGGGGCCGCGATCCACTTGCCATCGGCCTTCGAGAACGCCTGCAGCGCGGTCGGCACGACGGCGTCCCAACCCTCGGCGCTGGCAACCGAAGTCAGGTCGCCCAGCGCGCCCTCACCAGCCCAGTCGAGGATGTCGAAGCCCAGCATCTGCACGGCGGTCGGCGGG
>JBGSVS010000468.1:0-4941 GCA_041752895.1 Tabrizicola sp. | reverse complement strand
TTCGGGGGAGTCGGGGTGAACCCCGACCTACTTGCGGTCGAGGAAGGTGGCGATGCCTTGCGCCGTGTCGGGTCGCAGGGCGTTTTCGACGATGGCGGCACCCGCGAGCCGGTAGGCCTGATCCAGCGGCAGGGCGAGTTGAGCGCGGAAGGCGGCTTTGCCGATGCGTATTGCGGCGGGGTCCTTGGCGGCGATCTGTTGGGCGAGGGCGCGCGTCTCTTCGGTCAGGCGGTCGGGCGGGGACAGCCGGTTGACGACGCCCAATGCATGGGCGCGGGGGGCGGAGAGGAAATCTCCGGTAGTCAAAAGCTCGAACGCCTGGCCGGGGGCGAGACGGCGGGAGAGCGCGACAGCGGGGGTCGAACAGAAGAGGCCCAGATTGATGCCGTTGACGCCGAAGCGGGTGGTCTCGGACGCGGTGATCAGATCGCAGGTGCAGGCAAGCTGGCAACCGGCGGCAGCGGCGACGCCCTGGACCTGGGCAATGACCGGCTGGGGGAGCGCCGCGATCTGTTGCATCAAAGCCGAGCAGCGGTCGAAGAGCGTCTGGAACTGCGCATGGCCCCGGTCGGGGGCAGAGCGGTAGCCTTGCATTTCCTTCAGGTCGTGCCCGGCCGAAAAGGCCTTGCCCTCGGCGGCGAGGATCACGACGCGGATCGTGTCGTCGGCGGCAATGGCGGTGAAGGCGTCCTGAAGCGCCATCAGCATCGGGGTGGAAAGCGCGTTCAGCGTGCCGGGCGAGGCGAGGGTGACAGTGGCGATCCCGTCCTGGACGTCACGTCGGATCAGAGTTTCGGTCATTGCGTCCCCCCAAGGCTTCGGGTCAGTCTAGGGGCGACAGGGGACGAGGGGAAGATGCGGCTTCGGATGGATGCGGCGGGTTTGCAGGCGTTCCTGGCGCAGGACTTCGGCCAGTTCGCCGAGGACTTCGTGGTGGACCGGGCGGATATGGCAGGGGTCGCCCTGCGGATGCGGGTCACGGACCGGCATCTGCGGCCGGGGGGCACGGTCAGCGGGCCGTCGATCTTTGCGCTGGTGGATGTGGCGATGTACCTCGCGATCCTGGCGCGGATCGGGCCGGTGGCGCTGACGGTGACGACGAATTGCGCGATCGACTTTTTGCGCAAGCCCGCGGCAGGGCGCGATCTGGTCGGAGAAGCGCGGCTGTTGAAGCTGGGGCGCAGTCTTGCGGTGGGCGATGTGCTGGTCTTCAGCGAGGGCACGGCAGAGCCGGTGGCGCGCGCCAGCCTGACCTATTCGATCCCGCCGGAGGCGCGGGCCGGACGCTAGGCCTTCGGCTTGAGGAACCGACCCTCGATCTGCGCGCCGCTTTCGATGACGATGGACCCGGTGGTGACATCGGCCTTGACGACGGAACTGCCGCGCAGCGTGAAGCTTTCGCAGGTCACCTTGCCGTCGAACTTGCCCTTCACCTCGACCGTATGGGCAGTGACGGTGCCTTTGACCCGGCCCTCTTGCCCGATGATGAGGCCGTTGGCGGTGATGTTGCCGTCGATCTCGCCCAACACCTCGACCGAGCCGGAGGAAGTGATCTCGCCAGTGATGCGGAGGTCGGCGCCAAGGACCGACCGCGCGGAGTTGCTGCCGGGTGCGCTTGGGCGCGGAACCGCGGGGGCGGCAGGTGCTGAAGTCGGGTCGGAGGTCTTGGAGAACATCTCGGGCAATCCTTGGGCGAAACGCTGGCATGATAAGGTAGGATAGCGGTTGTCGGGTCAAGGGGCGGTTTGGGGGGACGGCAGCTTTCCCCGTGCATGATGTCGTAAGCGGGGCTGACAAGGCGGGGTCCGGGTGGTCAGATCGGGCCGGGAATCAGGGGGATTGCATGAAGGACGGGTTCTTCCAGCCGGTATCGGGGTTCGATCTGCCGCGCTTTGCCGGGGTGCCGACCTTCATGCGGCTGCCGCATGTCGGTTTCGACCATCCGAGGTTTGCCGATGTCCAGATCGGCCTGATCGGCGCGCCCTGGGATGGGGGGACGACGAACCGGCCGGGGGCCCGGCATGGGCCGCGCCAGTTGCGGGACGCCTCGACGATGATCCGGGCGGTGAACGGGGCGACCTGGGTGGCTCCGTTTGACCTGGCTGCATGCGCGGACCTTGGGGATGTGGCGCCGAACCCGGGCGATCTGATGGACACGATGGCGCGGATGGAGGCGTTTTATGCGCGCGTCGTCGCGGCAGGCATCCGGCCGCTGACCGGGGGCGGGGATCATCTCTGCTCGCTTCCCATTCTGCGGGCGGTTGGACGTGCGCGGCCGGTAGGGATGATCCAGTTCGACAGCCATACCGACCTGAACGACGTCTATTTCGCGACATCCCGGTATAATCACGGCACCCCCTTCCGCCGCGCGGTGGAGGAGGGGCTGATCGACCCCAAACGCTACGTGCTGATCGGCATCCGCGGCACCGCCTACGGCCGCGAGGATTGGGATTTTGCGGAAGCCAATGGCATCCGGATCATCCCCATCGCCGAGTTCCACGCCCGGGGTCCGGAGGACGTGATGGCGGAAGCGCGGGAGATCGTGGGGGCGGGGCCGACTTACGTGACCTATGACATCGACTTCGTCGACCCGACCTTTGCGCCGGGGACGGGAACTCCCGAGGTGGGCGGGCCCACCTCATGGCAGGCCCTGCAGGTCGCGCGGGGCTTGCGCGGCCTTGACGTGGTGGGGGCAGACCTGGTCGAGGTTTCGCCGCCGTTTGATCAGGCGGGCGGGACGGCATGGCTGGGGATTTCGCTGATGTTCGAGATGCTCTGCGTCATGGCCGAAGGGATCGCGCGGGGCTGAGGGCGAGCGGGGGCCAGCCCCCGCACCCCCGGGATATTTGTCCCAGTATGAAAGGGAGAGAGTTGTGAACGCCGAGTTGATCATCACCAATGCGAAGGTCCTGACGATGGACGAGGCGCGTCCTCGGGCCGAGGCGGTGGCCCTTGCGGGCGGGCGCATTCTGGCTGTCGGAGGCCGGGCGGAAGTGGAGGCGCTTGCGCGGCCGTCGACGCGGATGGTGGATGCGGGCGGGCGGACGCTGTTGCCGGGGTTCGTGGAAAGCCATCTGCATCTGGTGCTGGGCGGCAACGAGCTTTCGCAGTTGCAACTGGGTGGGGTCGAGGGGTTCGACGCCTTGGCGGCGGCCTTTCGGGCCTATGCGGCGGCGAACCCGGACCTGCCATTGCTGATGGCGCAGGGGGCGGCTTACGAGATTTTGGGCGCGCCCGTCACGCGAGCCGACCTTGACCGGGTGATCGCCGACCGACCCATCGCAATGATGTCGCCGGATCACCATACGGTCTGGGCCAACACGGCGGCCTTGGCTGCGGCGGGGCTTTTGCACGGGGCGAAGATGCCCCCCGGCCATGTCGTGGTGATGGGGGCCGATGGCCTTGCTTCCGGAGAGCTTCTGGAGTTCGAGGCCTTCTCGCCCGTTCTGGCGCTGACTGGCGATCTGCACCTGCAGCTTGGGATCGCCACCGGAGGCGAGCCGGAGCCCTGGCCCGATGCCGAACAGCGCGCAAAGGACAAGGAGAAGGCGGCCGCGGGCCTTGCGCATTGTGCGGCGCATGGGATCACAGCCATGGTGAACATGGACGGCAACCGCTATACCTGCGTGCTGCTGGCCGAGATGGCGGACGAGGGTCGGCTGACCGCACGGGTCAAGGTGCCCTTCCACTTCAAGCCGCATATGGACCTGTCGGAACTGGACCGCGCGTCGGCGATGGCGGCAGAGTTCACCAGCGACTGGGTGACGAGCGGCTTCGTGAAGATGTTCATGGACGGCGTCGTCGACAGCCGCACCGCCTATATGCTGCACGACTATCCCGGCACGACCGAACGGGGCGCGCCCCTGTTCGAGGCCGAGCGGTTCAAGGAGATCTGCCGGGAAGCCTCGCGCCGGGACCTGCAGATCGCGGTTCATGCCATTGGCGACGGGGCAGTCAGGCAGACCATCGACGGCTACGAGGCGGCGGGGCGGCCGGACTTGCGCCACCGGATCGAGCATATCGAGCTGATCGACCGGGCCGATGTGCCAAGGCTTGGGGCGTTGGGGATCACCGCGTCGGTGCAGCCGCCGCATCCCCCGGGGGCGATGGACTTCCCGATGTCGACGATGGACCTCGTCTTCCACCGCGACCGCTGGAAGGACGCCTATCTGTGGAAGACGCTGGCCGATCACGGCGCGCCTCTCGCCTTTGCCAGCGACTGGCCGGTCACGGATGTCAGTGTGATGCGCGGCATTCAGGCGGCGCTGACCCGGGTGCCCTACGAGGGGTGCCAGGATGAGCGCGTCGGCCTGATGGAGGTCATGCGCGCCTACACGGCAGGCGGGGCCTGGGCTGCGCATATGGAGGGGCTGACGGGGACGCTGCGCGCGGGTATGGCGGCTGACCTGGTGCTGGTCGACGGCGACATCGAGACGATTCCGGCGGATCAGCTGGGCCGGACGGGAATCGCGCTGACGATCGCCGGGGGTCGGGTGACCCATGACCCCTCCGGCATGACCGGCAAAGCGGCGCATTCCTAGGCGAAGATTATGAAATTGCTGGATAAATCGACGCGACAGAAAAAATCGTCATCTTTCCGTCATTTTCTGCTTGCGGGTCCAGAGGTGCAGACGTAAAAGCCGCCTCACCGAAGCGGAACGGTGCTGGAAACGGCGACGGGAAGGTTCGGAAGCGGTGGTGAAACGCCGCGACGACAATCTGGAGGCAAGACGGCAGGTACGCCAGAAGTTCTGGTGTGCTGCATGTTTTGTGTCCGCGCTCTTTGAGACTGACTGGAAATGAAGGGATATGCGGGCGGTTTGGGCGCATCGGCGTCTGATCGCAGCATATCGGCCTACTAGGGGAGCGGGGGAACCTGCCGACCGATGATGTAGGTGTCAGCTTCACTGTCTTGGCAGGGTTGTTCGCGAGAACGGCTTT
>JBGSVS010000467.1:0-4567 GCA_041752895.1 Tabrizicola sp. | reverse complement strand
GCGTGAACGGGTGCAGGCTCTTTGCCATGGCGACGTCAGTCGCGAACCGCTGCAGCCGCCCGATTTCCACCGGCTTGCCTTCGGCGGCCTCGCGCACGCAGGCCTCTTCGCACAACGTCTCGGTCGGGCAGACCCGGGCGCAGATACCGCCCAGGATGTTCTGGCTCCAGATCGTCGTGGCGGCGGCTTCCGGCGTGCCCGTGGCGATCTGGCGGATGAAGAGCGGGATGTCGATTGAAGTCGGACAGGCCGTGATGCAGGGCGCATCGTGGCAGAAATAGCAGCGATCGGCTGCGACGCGCGCCTCATGCCGGTCCAACGCGGGCTCATGATCGCCGAAGTTGCGGGCATAGGCATCGGCGGGCAATCGGCCGGGAACAATACCGGGCGTAAGCGGGCTGTTCGACATGGGCTGGGGACCTCCCTGGCGTATCGTTTCGTGAAGGCTGGCACAGGTCTGTTTTTTTATCAAACGGTAAATTTTACCAACCGGCGGTTTTCCGGATGACTGCCCATTTTCCGGGCGGCTGCGATCGGTCGGCCCGCGCTTTCGCGGCTTTTCAGCCCCGGCAGGGTCGCGTATAAGCGCCGAATACCAGACGGCGGGGGGTTCATGACCCACCCGCCCGCGCATGAGGCGCAGAGAAGGACAGAGGACCCGATGAGCAAGCAGAATACCGACGCCGACGTGGCTTTCATCTCGGCTCTGGCCGAGCTTCTGAACAAGAATGAGCTGACCGAACTGTCGGTGAAGCGCGAATATGGCGAAGATGACAGCCTGGAAGTCCGCGTCGTGAAGCAGTCGACCGTCGTGACCGTTGCGGCCGCCCCTGCCCCCGTGGTCAGTCATGCGCCCGCCTCTGCCCCTGCAGCCCAAGCCGCCCCCGCCAACGAGGACCCGGCCCAGCATCCTGGTGCAGTGACGTCGCCCATGGTCGGCACGATCTACCTGGCTGCCGAACCCGGTGCCACGCCGTTTGTCACCATCGGCGCCCAGGTGGCCGAAGGTCAGACCGTCCTGATCATCGAGGCGATGAAGACGATGAACCACATCCCCGCCCCGAAGGCGGGCACGGTCAAGCGCATCCTGGTCGAGGATGGCCACCCGGTCGAATATGGCGCCCCTTTGATGATCATCGAATAAGGGCTTGCCAATGTTCGATAAAATCCTGATCGCCAACCGGGGGGAAATTGCCCTTCGCGTGATCCGCGCCTGCCAGGAAATGGGTATCAAGTCGGTCGCCGTCCACTCCACCGCCGATGCCGATGCGATGCATGTGCGCATGGCGGATGAATCTGTCTGCATCGGTCCGGCCCCGTCGTCGTCCAGCTATCTGTCGAAGGCCGCGATCATCTCGGCCTGCGAGATCACCGGCGCGCAGGCGGTGCATCCGGGCTACGGCTTTCTGTCGGAAAACGCGGCCTTCGCGCAGGCGCTGGAAGACCACGGCCTGACCTTCATCGGCCCCTCGGCGGAACATATCCGCATCATGGGCGACAAGATCACCGCGAAGGTCACCGCGAAAGAGCTGGGTATCCCGGTTGTTCCGGGGTCGGACGGCGGGGTCCCGGATTTCGAGACGGCCAAGACCGTGGCCGAGGATATCGGCTATCCGGTGATCATCAAGGCGACCGCCGGGGGTGGCGGGCGCGGGATGAAGGTCGCGACCAATGCGGCCGACCTGGAGGTGGCCTTCCGCACGGCCCGCTCTGAGGCCAAGAACGCTTTCGGCAACGACGAAGTCTACATGGAGAAATATCTTCAGCGCCCGCGCCATATCGAGATCCAGGTTTTCGGCGATGGCAAGGGTGGCGCCGTGCATCTGGGCGAGCGTGACTGTTCGCTGCAGCGCCGTCACCAGAAGGTCTTCGAGGAAGCCCCCGGTCCGGCCATTACGCCGAAGCTGCGCTCCGAGATCGGCATGATCTGCGCCAACGCCATGAAAAAGCTGAAGTATATCGGCGCGGGCACGATCGAGTTCCTCTATGAGGACGGGCATTTCTACTTTATCGAGATGAACACCCGCCTGCAGGTCGAACATCCGGTCACCGAGGGCATCTTCGGCGTCGACCTCGTGCGCGAACAGATCCGCGTCGCGAGCGGAATGGATCTGTCGTTCTCTCAGGACGAGCTGGAGATCAACGGCCACTGTATTGAGGTTCGGATCAACGCCGAGAAAATCCCGGCGTTCAGCCCCTGCCCCGGCCGGATCACCCAGTTCCATGCTCCGGGTGGCTTGGGCGTGCGGATGGACAGTGCGATCTATGACGGCTACCGCATCCCGCCCTACTACGACAGCCTGATCGGCAAGCTGATCGTCCACGGCCGCGACCGGCCCGAGGCGCTGGCGCGGCTGAAGCGGGCGCTGTCGGAGCTGATCATCGACGGCATCGACACGTCGATCCCGCTTTTCCACATGCTTCTGGCCGAGCCGGACATCCTGAACGGCGAATACAACATCCACTGGCTGGAAAAGTGGCTGGAAAAGCAGTTCGCCTAAGTTGACGGGGCGCCCGGCATCGGACGCCACACCGCAAAAGTTTTGAAAACTTTTGCAAAATCCTTTGAAGGATTTTGCGATGCACGGGACTTCCGACGAGATCACTCCCGACATCCTGTTGCGGGCCTACGCAATGGGGATTTTCCCGATGTCCGACGGCCGCGATGACCCGCAGATCCACTGGATTGACCCGCGCCGCCGTGGCGTGCTGCCGCTGGACGGCTTCCACGTCTCGCGGTCCTTGGCCAAGTGCATCCGGTCGGAACGGTTCCGCGTGACAAGCGATAGCGCCTTCGAGGCGGTGGTCGAGGCCTGTGCCGAACGCGAGGAGACCTGGATCAGCCAGCGCATCCAGCGGCTATACCTGCAACTGCACCGTCTGGGATATGCCCACAGCATCGAGGTCTGGGCCGGGGAAGACCTGGTTGGCGGCGTCTACGGCGTCACGCTTGGGGCCGCGTTCTTCGGCGAAAGCATGTTTTCGCGCGCGACTGACGCCTCGAAAGTGGCGCTGGCCTTCGCCGTGCATCGGCTGCGTTCGGGCGGGTTTCAGCTGTTTGACACCCAGTTCCTCACGCCGCACCTGGCAAGCCTTGGCGGGGTCGAGATCGCGCGTGCCGACTATCACCGCAGGCTTGCCGAGGCCCTGGGCGCAGACGCGACCTTTGCGCCTGCAGGCTATTCGCCTTCCGTGGTGGCTTCTTCCGTCGAGGCCTCGGGCAGGCTGCAGGTCAGCACCCAGACGTCATAGCGCGGATGGTCAAGTGCGGACAGCGCGGGCGAGGACGCCAGCATCCAGCCGCTGAACAGCTCTGCCTCGCCCGTCTCTTCCAGGATGGTCAGATGCGCCTGAGAATCCGAGGCCGGGTTGCCGGTCGGATAGCGGCAGCTGTCAAGCCGAACGACAAGCCGCCCGAACTTGGCCGACTGCCCGCGCGACAGGACCACATCCCCGGTTTCGCTGGTCAGCTTGTCAAGAAACCGCAGCTCACCCCCGTCGGATTCGGTGAACTCGGGTCCAGCGGGTTCGGCGGTTTCCTGAGCCATCGCAGGCAGTGCCAGTGCAAGCAGGACAAGCAGCGCCCTCATGGCGTTGTCGTCGCGTCCGCGGCACTGTCCGCGTCGCTCCCGCCGCCCGCGAATTTCAGCAAAAGCGTGATGAGGCTGACCGCGCCTTGCGTATCCTCGATCTCGCCGCCAGGCTCCAGCACGTCCAGCGCGCCGCCGGGCTGCAGCTCGACGAAGGTGCCGCCAAGAAGCCCTTCGGACGAGATCATGATCGTGGAATCCACCGGAACCGCCACATCATTGCGCATCGTGATGGTCGCATCGGCAAAGAAGGTTTCCGGGTTCAGCTGCAGGTCGGTCACCGTGCCGACCTTGACCCCGGCCAGGCGGACATCGGTGCCGACACTGACGCCTTCGACCGACCGGAAGCTGGCCGCCAGCGGATAGCTGTCCGGTTCCACCCCAAGGCCCGCGCCCCGTGCGGCATAGACGGCGAAGGCGGCAGCGACGGCAAGAACCGCGGCCCCGGCCAGGATCTCTGCCCGCTCGTACGCCATCACTCGGGCTGCCAGGCCTCGTAGTCGGTCCTTGCAACCGGCTCGGTGCGGCGGATCGACCCGGGGGGCGCATAGGCGGCCTCGGTCCCGGTCAGGTTTTCCTGGTGCGGCTTTTCCCAGGGCTTGTGCTTCAGCGGTGCCTTGGTCGGCGGTTCGTCCCAGGTGTGATGGAGCCAGCCATGCCAGTCGGGCGACACGCGGGAGGCCTCCATCTCGCCGTTGAAGATCACCCAGCGCCGTTTGCCGTCGCGGGTCTGGTAGAAGATGTTCCCCGCCTCGTCCTCACCCACCTTCACGCCCTTGCGCGAAGTGAAAAGCTGGGTCCCGATGGTCTGGCTGTTCCACCAGGTCAACAGGCGTTTCAGGAAGTACATGGGCGGTCTCCGGCGTGGATTTGCCATCCATATGAACTATCGACGGGCCGGGGTCCAGTGCTACGCTGCGCGCAGCGGCGGAATGCGCCGGACGGGATTGGCCGCTAGGCGCCGCCCCCCATCGCGC
>JBGSVS010000466.1:0-5118 GCA_041752895.1 Tabrizicola sp. | reverse complement strand
CGGCAGCAGCGGCGACGGTTTTGGCGGCGGACGATCCTCGGGTGGGGGAGCCACGGGAAAATGGTAATGCGAACAGCTCTTTGTGCGGCGATCCTCATGCTTCCAGCCCTTGCGCAGGCGCAAAGTCCGCAAGACAAGATGTTTCCGCGCGGCGACCTTTGCTATGCGCGCAACTACGGAGCCCTGCATCTGGGTCAGCACCCGGAACAGCGCGTGACGCGCTTTTCGATCAGCCCAGACTTCGTCACCGCAGCACCCGCCCTGGCACTTGAACTGCGCCTTGACATGCGCGGCGCGGGCGGAGGTGCCTTCACAGCCTATGCCGTCTGCGAGAACGAGGGCGATGTGCTTTACTGCACGATGGAGGGCGACGCGGGTGGGTTCCAGATCACTCCGGCGCGTAACCGGGCGATCCTCGTCGAAGTCGGCAGCCGTGGCATGAGTTTCGAGAACGAGGGCGGCTTTACGACGCTGGAACGGAACCGGGGCGACGACCGCAGCTTTCTGTTGCGGCCAACCGACTGCCGCTAAGTCTTGCCAGAGCGTGCGGCGCGGGAGACATCCCGCACCGCACGATTTCAGGGTCAGAAGCGCAGACCGACTTTGGCCTTCACCGTGGTGGCATCGAAATCGACGCCCGTGGCATCGAAGTTGCTGAAGTCGTGCTGGGTGACTTCGCCACCGACGGTCCAGCGGTCACTCACCGCGTAGTCGAAGCCCACGCCGTAGACGAAACCGGTGTCCTTCAAGCTGGCGGCCCCGACCGTCGCATTGGCCTGCGCCGCGCCCAGCGAACCGTAGACCAAGCTGTTGCCGATTTCGCGTCCGGCCTGCAGCTTCAGCGCCAGTACGTCTTCCAGCTCGCCCCCGGCTGCGCCCAGCTCGATGTTGGTCGCGTCATAGGACAGTTCGGTCCCGGCAACCCAGCTGCCCAGGTCCCAGCGATAGCCGGCATGAACGCCGCCGAACCAGTCGTTGCCGTCAAGCCCCGCGCCGTTCGAGTCGACGTCGCCATAGCCCAGCTGAGCGCCAACATAGGCGCCGGACCAGTCAAGACCCGGGGCGACATAGGCAGTTTCCACGGGGGCGATGACCGGTTCTTCGGCCACAACGGTCGGCCCGCCAGCGAAGGCGGGCGCGGTCAGGGCGGCAGTCGCCACCAGTGCTGCGATAGTTTTCATTTCTGTCTCCTTTTTCTTGCCGAGGCGACCTGTGCGGTCTGCCTCGACATAGAAACGCGAAATGGGGGCAGAGGTTCCAAAGAGCAATCGCCTCTCACGCGCCCTTGATGGCCCGTTATCTGCGCTGGCGAAGTCTGGCCGAGGAACCCGCCCGGTTTGGGCCAGCCCCCGCCGGTTCCCGTAGCGTCAGGCCCGCTCGGCGAGTTCCAGCCACTCGGATTCCGCAGCCCCAAGGGCTGTCTGCCGTTCGGCCAACGCCTCGCTCGCCTTGCGGAACTTGACGGGTTCGCGGGCGAAAAGGTCGGGGTCGGCCAGCAACGTGTGCAGCTTGGCAATCTCGGATTCCAGCCGGGCGATGAGGTCCGGCAGATCGTCAAGCCGCTTGCGCTCGGTAAAGCTGAGGTTGCCGGATTTCGCCGCCGTATCGGGTTTGGCAGCAACACCAACCTTTGCCACGGTCTTTGCCTCCGCCTCGACCCCACCGGGGCGCTGCGCCACATAGTCCGACCAGCCGCCCGGATAGGCCTCGACCCGGCCCTCGCCTTCCATCGCCACGGTCGCTGTCGCCACCCGGTCGATGAAATCGCGGTCGTGGCTGACCAGAAGCACCGTGCCGTCGTATTCTCCCAGGATGTCCTGCAAGAGGTCCAGGGTTTCGACGTCCAGATCGTTCGTCGGTTCGTCCAGGATCAACAGGTTCGACGGCTGCGCCATCAGCTTGGCCAACAAAAGCCGCGCCCGTTCCCCGCCCGAGAGGCTCCGCACCGGGGCGCGGGCCTGAGATTCATCGAAAAGGAAGTCCTTGAGGTAGGCCACCACATGCTTGGGCGTGCCCCGCACCATCACCTGATCCGACGCGCCCGACACCCGCATCAGGGGATCGACCGTCAGGTTGTCCCAAAGGCTCGCCTCCAGGTCCAGCCGGGTTCGGGTCTGGTCAAAGACCGCAATCTCCAGGTTGGTGCCCAGGCTGACGGTCCCCGCATCCGGTTGAACTTCGCCCGTCAACATCTTGAGAAGCGTGGTCTTTCCCACGCCATTCGGCCCGACGAATGCCACCCGGTCGCCGCGCAGGACGCGCAGGTCAAAGTCCTGGACGATCACCTTGTCGCCGTAAGCCTTGCTAAGGCCCTTGGCCTCGATGACCTTCTTGCCCGAGGTCGGACCGCTATCCAAGGCAAAAGCCGCCGTCCCCTGCCGCCGGATCTGCGCCTTGCGGTCCGCCCGCAAAGCCTGCAGCGCGCGCACCCGGCCCTGGTTGCGTTTGCGCCGGGCGCTGATGCCTTCCACAGCCCATTTTGCCTCGTGTTTGATCTTGCGATCCAGCTTGTGACGGGCGTCGTCTTCCTCGGCCCAGACCGTCTCACGCCAGTCCTCAAAGCCCTCGAAACCCGAGTCGCGACGGCGCACCTCACCCCGGTCGATCCAAAGCGTGGCCTTTGACAAGGCACGCAGGAAGGCGCGGTCGTGGCTAATGAGGACAAAGGCGGTGCGAGTGGACGAAAGCTCGGCTTCCAGCCACTCGATGGCATGGATATCAAGGTGGTTGGTCGGTTCGTCCAACAGCATCAACTCGGGCGCTTCGGCCAAAAGCTTCGCAAGTGCCGCCCGCCGCCGTTCCCCGCCGCTGGCTGTGGCAACCGGCGTTTCGGGGTTGAACTTCAGCCCCTCGGCCACGACGGCAAGGCGGTAGTCCATTCCATCGGGCAAGTTCGAGGCAGCAAAATCGCCCAGCGTGGCAAAGCGCGACAGGTCCGGCTCTTGCTCCATGTAGCCCACCGTCACGCCCGGCGGGACCACACGGTTGCCCCGGTCGGCCTCGACCAGCCCTGCCATCACCTTCATCAGCGTCGACTTGCCCGACCCGTTCCGCCCGACAAGTGCCACGCGGTCACCCGGCTGGACAGTCAGCGAGAGGTCGTCGAACACCGGATTGCCGCCGAAGGTCAGCGAGATGCCGGAAAGCTGAAGAAGGGGTGCGCGTGCCATGGCCGCGAGGTAGAGGGGGATTTGACCGGCGTCAACGTCTGGCCGCTGGCGACGTGGCATCCTGCCGGAAAAGGAGAACCCCATGGCCCCTCTTGACGGCATCACGATCCTTGACCTGACGCATGTGCTGGCCGGGCCCTTTTGCACGCAGTCCCTGCAGGACCTTGGGGCGCGCGTCATCAAGGTCGAACGGCCCGGCGCTGGCGATGACACGCGCGCCTTCCCGCCGTTCTTGCAGGGTGAAAGCGCCTATTTCGCGACACTGAACGCCGGGAAACAGTCCATCGCGCTGGATCTGAAGGCAGCGGAGGACAGGGCGATCCTTGACCGGCTGGTGGCCCGCGCCGATGTGCTGGTGGAAAACTACCGGCCCGGAGTGATGGCGCGGCTTGGCTACGGGTGGGAGACTTTGCACCCAAAGCACCCGCGCCTGATCTATGCCGCCGTTTCGGGCTTTGGCCAGACCGGGCCGGACGCCCAGAAACCCGCCTATGACATGGTCGTGCAGGCGCGCGGCGGGGTGATGTCGATCACGGGCGAATCCGGTGGGCCCCCGGTCCGTGTGGGTGCCTCAATCGGCGACATCGTCGCGGGGATGTATCTTGCGCAAGGGATCCTCGCGGCACTTTACCAGCGCGAAAGGACCGGCGCGGGGGCCTTCATCGACGTTGCCATGCTGGATGCGCAGCTTGCGATCCAGGAACACGCGCTGGCCATGGCCTCGGCCACCGGCGTGGCCCCCGGTCCGACCGGATCGCGGCACCCGACGATCACCCCCTTCGCCACTTTCCGCGCCTCGGACGGCTTTGTGGTCATCGCCGCCGGGAACGACGCGATGTTCGGCAGGCTTTGCGAGACCCTACGCCTGACCCTCGGTACCGACCCCCGCTTTGCCACCAACGCCGCCCGCTGCGAGAACCACGCGCTTCTCAAGCGCCTGATCGAGACGGTCACGCTTGGCCATCCAGTCGCACATTGGTTGTCCGTCCTTGAAGCCGCAGGCCTGCCCACCGCCCGCGTTCAGGACATGCTGGAGGTCATGGCCGACCCGCAGCTTCGTGCGCGCAACATGATCCTGTCGGTCACGCCCCAACCGGGCGGCCCGGCCTTCACGGCTCCGGGCAACCCGATCAAGATGTCCACCCTGCCCGAGGCGACAACCCTGCCCCCGGCCCCAAGGCTGGACGGCGACCGGGCAGCAATCCTGGCCTGGCTGGACCAGGGTTAGGCCGCCACAACCCCCCCGTGCCCCGCGCATCGGGATCAGGAACAGCGCAAGGAACCCCAGGTTCGCCACCACATTCAACGCCGCCCCGGCTGCGACCGACCCCGCACTGTCGACCACGAACCAGGTCAACATCGAGGTCCGGATGATCGCCCGCACCTCCCCAGGTATCCGCGCAAGGGGCTCCCCGGCCAGGTGCCAGATCATCAGCCCCCAGCCGACCAGCACCCCGCCGCTGATGGCCATGCCCAGCCGCGTCTCGGGGGCTGCAAGCGTTTCGGCCCCGTCCACCGGCCAGATCAGAACGTCGGTCAAGAGCCGCACGGGCAAGTTCAGCGCCGGAACGCCGGCCAGCGCCAGTGCCAGCCCGGTCACCAGGGTCACGCCGGCGGCAAAGCGCAGGCCTTTCTGTTCGGATGTCATGGATCGTCTCCCTTCTTGCTGATGCGCCAAGGAAAGCGCGTTCGGGGAAGCAGACCAATTCCCTGCAAGGTAAGTGCCTTGCACCCGCCGCTGCATTAGACTGCCGCCAATCCAAGGGAGACCCCATGCACGACTTTCCCACCGCGCTGCGTCACTGGCGGCGGACCCGACGGCTTAGCCAGCTTGACCTGGCAATCGAGGCCGAGGTCTCGCCCCGCCACCTCGCCTTCCTTGAGACCGGCCGCTCGCGCCCCTCGCGCGGGATGGTCCTGCGGCTGGCCGAGGTGATGGGCTTGCCGC
>JBGSVS010000465.1:0-3743 GCA_041752895.1 Tabrizicola sp. | reverse complement strand
CTTCGGACTGCGTCACGCCGGGCAGAGCGCGGAGGCGGGCGCGTTCGGCGGCAACCTCGGGCCAGCGGGCGAGGATGGAGCGGTCCTGCACCTCGTTCCGGTTGGCGGTCCGGTGCCACTTGGACCCGAGGTGATACTTATCCGAAGGCGGGCCCATGCCGCGGCCGCGGTCGTTCTTCAGCAGGAACACATCGGTCGAGCGGGTGGCGTAGTGATTGACGACGGCCCCGCCCCGGATCGCGGTTTCGACCGGCTGGTAGCGCGAGCGGGGTTGGCCGTGGAGGACGGCGGAGGACAGGGGCTCTCCCGCGGCGTTGACGGCGAGGGGGGCGTCGATCAAGGGCCGGGTGGGCATGTGGTCGGAGGCCCCAGCGAAGGCGCGGAAGCGGAAGAGCGATTTGAACTTGACGGTGGCGGGGTCGGGGGCGGGTTCGCAGGCGGTGAAGGCGGGCAGCGTTTCACCGGGCCAGGTGGCGTGGCCGTTGTCGCCGAACATGCGCCAGGGGAGTGCTATGGTGTGGGCATCCTCGGCGCGGGCGATGAGGGGTTCGACCGGGCCTGCACCGGGGGCGATGTTGAGAAACTCATCGCTGTCGAGATGGGCCAGCCATTCGGCATCGGTCCCTGCCAGATGCGCCATAGCGCGGGCGATGCCTGCGGCCTGGGGCGGGGTGCCGGGGGGCAGGGGATTGGGCAGGTGGGTGACCTCGCCTGCGGCGGCGAGGCAGTCGAGAAGGGCATCGGAGCCGTCGTCGCAATCGTTGGTGCAGATCACCACCGGGCCGAAGCCGATGACCCGGTGATAGGCGAGCCATTCGAGGATGTGGATCCCCTCGTTCCGCATGCAGCTGACCAGTGCGATGCGGCCCATCCGTCAGCCCGCCTTCTGCATCCGGGCGCGGGAGACGGCATTCTGCAGGAAGGCCGCGAAGCTGTGCTGGGCGGCGAAGGATGCAAGATTCTTGAAGATCTTTTCGGTCTTATTGGCTGTGGGTTCAGTGCCAAGGTTGAAATAGTGCAAATCCGGCTGCAGCGGCGGGGCGAGCGGTTCGGACAGGACGGGCTTGCCGCGCAGGTAGGCTTTCAGGAAGCGGGGGTATTCGGAATAGGTGCCCTCGCGGAAGTGCAGGTTCAGGACCGCGCCTTGTTTGGCGATCAGCGCGTCGAGCGGGCGGCCGAATGTGCCGTGGGGGGCGACCTCGACCGGGCTTTTGGCCTGGAGGTCGGCGAGGAGCGTGCGGCGACGGTCATTGAGCGCGCCGAAGAAGACGGGTGCGGTGGGCTGGAAATCAGGGGTGATGGGCGCGTCGGGGAAGATGTGCGGGCCGAAGATCAGCTTGGCGCGCAGCTCTGGCGGCAGGAAGTCGTAGGCGGGGGCGTTGTCGGCGCTGAAATCGAGGAGGACGTCGTAGAACGTCGCGTGGCGCTGGCGGAAGCGTTCCTTTGGGATGCGCCACATCGGCTGGCCGGTCTGGTCGAGGTATTGCTCGGTCTGGATGCCGATCTTGAAGCGCCCGGTATCAAGCGGGCGGTCGATGACATGGACACCGACGTAGACATCGACGGGCTGAGACAGGGGGGCGGTGATGCAAGCCGCGAGGTCGTTGCCGAAGTCGCGCAGCACGCGGTGGCCGGAGTAGAGGTCGACGTTGTGGACGGTCGTTTTCTGGATGTTCACGGGTTCCGCCGGGGGGGGCGACACGGGGGCGACGAGGGGCTTTTCGGCGGGGATGTAGTCCCGGGCGGCGGGGCGGAAGGTCTGGAAACCGTCGTTGGCCAGCTTGACCGGATCGACATAGGTGAAGCTGGCGTAGAACTTTTCGACCCCGTAGTCGGCAAGGGTCAGGTTGGTATAGCGGGCGAGGATCTTGTCGTAAGCCTTGGTCAGCGCCGTGTTTTTCGGGTCGAGGTTCGAGACCACAACGAGGCCGGTGGGGGCGCAGTCGAGGACCTGAATCGTGAGGTCGGGGCGGTATTCCTGCAGGATCGGGATCAGCTTCCACACATCGCCGGTCCAAGCGCCGCGCGGGATGTTGTCGATGTCACGGGTGGTCATGCCGTGGCCGAAGGGGCAGCAATCGTGCATAGCGATGACCGAGGTCGGCTTGGCCGCAGCCTCGGTGTTGATGAAGTCGCGCAGGAGGTATTCGTAGAGGTGCATCCCGTCGAGGAAGCTGAAATCGGGCTTGGCTTTCAGGGCCTTGAGGTGCCCGGCGGCGAAGAAATCGTCGCTGGTGGCCTGGTAGAGGTGCAGGTGCGGCTTGTTGGCGGCGACGTCGTATTTGATGCGAAAGACCGGATCGACGGCGATGGACGGGCTGCGGGACTTCGCCAGCGAGCGGCCGGTCTGCGAGCCGACCTCGAGATACCAGTCAAAGCGCAACTGCTGGTGCAGAGCGTCGAGGAAATCGCGGTAGTCGAGGCCCTTGGCGGGGATGAACATCAGACGCTCCGGGTCGTTTGGGTTGGGGATACCGGAGGCCGGGGCGGGGCCGGTGTCAAGGGCTGTGGGCCGGGAATGGGCGGGGTGCGGGTCATTTGAAGGCACCCGGCAGGCTGGTTTCAAGCAGGATGAGGTTCAACTGGAAGTAGGCGGTCTGCCAGTCGGAATGCGTGGCGCAGAGGCCCTGGACCTCACCCCAGGGGGTGTCTTCTCTGGGCATCAGGGCCTGTGGCGCGGCGGCGGTGGTGAAGGCGGCGATGGCCGCGGGCGGGACGTTGTTGGCGGTCAGGATCGCGGCGGCGGCGGTGATGTCGCGCTGCCAGTTTTCGGTGATCTGGGCGTGGGTGGCGGGGTCGAGGGCGGAGCAGGTCAGGAAGACGCGGTGTTCGGTGATGGCTTGGGACAGGAGGATGTCGGCAGCGGGGGTGCCGGTGGGGATGACTTGGGCGTGGGTGGGCGTCGAGAGGGCGATGGCCAGGGCCAGCGCGATGCCCCCCACCCCCAGCCCCTCCCCACGGAGGGGGAGGGGAGGCGCATTTGGCCCGGGCGTGGGGAGGGTCATGTTGGGGCCTCGCAGGGGGTGCCTTGGTGGAAGCGGAGTTGCCAGCGGCCGGAGGTGCGGTCCCAGAGGGAGGAGCGGTTGGCCCAGTCGGTATGGGGCGGGCGGCGGAGTTCGGAGCGGTAGGTGACGAGGGCGATGGTGTCCGTGAGATCGGTGATGGTGAGGGCGTGGAGCGTGGCGTCGATGGGGTCGGTCTCGCCGTTGGGAAGAAGTTCGTCGCGGCTGTAGCGGCGGCCGGAGCGACCGAATTCGTGGAAGTCGGGGGCGAAGGTGGCCTCCATCAGTGCGCGGTCGTGGCGGGTCTCGCCGCGCCAGAGGCTGTGTTCAAGGGCGGCGAGGGGATGGGTCAAGACTGGGCGCAGCCGGTGACGGTGGTGAAGAGGACTTGCGTCAGTTCGCGCGGGGCGGCGTTGGGGTGTTTTTCCAGGTAGAACTCGGTCGTGCCGGTCCAGGTGTCCTGGTAGCCGGGTTGCTGTTCGACCTCGTCCCACCAGGTGAAGTAGCGGCCGGAGACAAGTTCCAGCGTTGTATCTATGTTCTTGACGGCGATGACCCGGAAGCAGGCGGTGTTCACATCGGGGCCGGCGGGGAGCCAGCGGTCGGCGTCATAGTCCCAGTCGTGGGTAATGACGACGTGGTCGCCAAGGTGCAGGCGGGCGGGGTGGGCGGGTTCGGCATGGGTGGGGGTGGTGAGGAGGAGGGCGAGGGCGGTCATGATGGCCAGCGGGGTGGCCCCCC